>NZ_JAAHGU010000003.1:0-248198 GCF_010692685.1 Okeania sp. SIO2F5
TATTCAATTATTAATTCACGCTTCTCAAATTTAGAGATGTGCCAACTCCTTATTCAAATAATATAAATTATTTGATAGTGAGCGCGATCGCTACTTTTCTACAATCATACCTTAATTCAGCAACGCCTTATTTTTAAATGTATTACCCCAGTTACTCATAGTCTATCCTCCTAAAATCAAAAAATTAATTCTCCATAAGGCCATTCGGCAAAATTTCTTAATATATCTTAATATATATTGTAAAAGAAAAGTTTAGAGTTTAAGGATATGGCCATGACTGATAACCAAACATCTAAAGTGAATAGACTATTTCAGACCCTAGCCTATTTTGGGGTTGTTCCCTTTGTTGGGAGTTTTAAATGGCTACAAAAATTATTTGGTGAAAAGACACCCAAAACACCAGAAAAATCACAAGTAGTATTAGTAGTGGGTGCTAATGGTGGAGTTGGTAAACGAGTTGTACCTAGACTACTGAAGCGGGGTTATCAAGTTCGATCGCTCGTTCGAGATGCCAAAAAAGCTCAGAAAGTTCTCGGCAAAAACGTTGAAATAGTAACTGCCGACATTACCAAACCAGAAACCCTCACCCCCGAAATATTCAAAAACGTTAGCAAAATCATCTGTTGTACAGGAACGCGAGTACAACCTGTAGAGGGAGACAACCCAAACCGGGAAAAATATTATCAAGGCATCAAATTTTTCATGCCAGAAGTTGTGGAAGACCCCCAACTCGTCGAATACGAAGGTATGAAAAATTTAGTAGCAGCAGCAAAACCACAACTACAACCAAGCAACGAAAAAATCCTGTTTGACTTCACCAACCCTACCCAAGACCTCAAACAAACTTGGGGTGCATTAGATGATGTTGTTATGGGGGGAGTCAGCGAAAGTTCTATTCGTCTCACAGACAGCGGTGCTGTTTTCTCTGGTAATGTCTCCACAGAAAACTCAGGCGGTTTCGTCTCCGTGCGTACCCGTAACTTCGACCCTCCAATGAATTTATTGGGTTCTGCTGGTATTGAACTCCGAGTGAAAGGAGATGGCAAACGTTATAAATTTTTCCTGCGCTGTGAAGACAAATGGGATGGAGTTGGTTACTGCTATTCTTTTGACACTGTTTACAATATCTGGACAACTATTCGCATTCCATTTAAAGATTTAACTCCAGTATTTCGTGCCAAAGTTGTCGAAAATGCTCAACCATTTAATCCCAGTCAAATTTATTCTTACCAATTAATGTTGAGTAAATTTGAATATAACCGAGAACTTAATCCTAAATTTACACCAGGATTTTTTCAGTTAGAAATTGAGTCAATTAAAACTTATGGTAGCGACCAATTACCTAAATTTGTATTGGTTAGTTCGGCAGGTGTAACTCGTCCGGGGCGACCAGGTTTAAACTTAGATGAACAACCTCCAGCAGTGAAGTTTAATGACCAATTAAAAGGTTTGTTGAATTGGAAATTAAAAGGAGAAGAAGTTATTCGTTCTAGTGGGATTAATTACACTGTTATTCGACCTTGTGGAATGACTGAACAACCAGGCGGTCAAGCATTAATATTTGACCAAGGTGATAATATTAAAGGTATTGTTAGTCGGGATGATATTGCCGAACTTTGTATTAAAGTTTTAGAAGAAATACAGGCTTGCAATACAACTTTTGAGGCAAAAGGAGATAAGGAAAATCAAGCAACTTCTGAAAATTGGCAGAAGTTATTTAATAGTTTAGAAGCTGATAAAAATAAATTAACTGTGACAGTTTAAAAAGTATTTAGCAATTGTTCACAAACCTCGTGGGTAATATCATGTCCGGTTGAATAGTTATAAGTTAGAAGCTCTCGTAGTAGGGCTTGAGCAATAAGATAGATATCTCATATCAAATCCGGTTAAATGCCCTCAAAATCAATAGCTTAAAACCCTGATTATTACCTGATTGGATTTATGTGCAATTTGATATTACTGGCTAAAGCCCTAGCCTATCAAAAAGCTTAAAACTCAGACAACGCCAGATTTTTCCTTCTTCCTTCTCTGGTAGATATAGCAGTCGCCACTATAGTTAGGACATCGGGTAATTATGATGATTGATAACGCGAGCAAGATCCTCGCACTAATTGTCAAACACCAACCAGGCGGTTGCTATAGAATTCGTCGCTGCCTAAAAGATATGAAGTGTTTACAGGATGCTATGGAATTTGTCTTGCGTCAAGCGTCCTAACAGTTATGGCAGTTGCTATAACTAATCGCCTAGATAACTAAACGCCTTATTCCTTCTTCCTTCTGCTATATATCTATCAAACAAAAAAACGCGAAGTGAAATTAACCACTCGCGTTTTTTTTCAGATAGAAAATTTTCTTCTGGATGTTTATGAAACTACTGCTGCTACCTTTTCATCTGGAGAAACTTTAGCAGTCAAACGCTCATAAGTTGCACGCATTTTCAGACCGACTAAAACTTGGAACAGTCCACTACCATTATTGGAACCTGGATAGTCTTGGTGTTCCCTCATCATGTGGGTCATCTCACCATAGTATTTAGTGGCAGTATTGCTGAGGTGTCCTTCAACGTAAATCATTTCTTCCAGGTTATCAAAGTTACCATCTACTTCTAAGACAGAAACTTCATGGCCGAAATAGGCATCTGGGCCATAGAACATTTTAATTCCAGGATAGGAACAAGTAAGCTTACGTCCACAAGGAATCCAGTTAATAGTCGATCCTTCATCAAACAGATATACTGGTTCAAAGCCTTCTACACCTTCACGTTGGATCAAGCGTACTCGTAAGACTTTATGTTCCTGATCATCAGGAATAAGTTTGGTGGACAAAATTTGAATGACCACATCTGCATGAGCTTTTTGTGGGTCAATATAAGCATCAAAGTCTGGACGACGAGCATTGATAGAAGCAAGTACATCTTCGTAACGATGGCCTCTTTCTGCCATATCGCGCTTGATTTTCCAAGCAATTTTAACTTCATCACTAATATCTAGATAGACACTAAAGTCAAGTAGCGATCGCACGCGCTCATCAAATAGAGGATGAAGACCCTCAATCACTATAATATGATTGGGATGAACTTTTTCCGGTGGGTCAATCATGCCAGTTTCGTGGTTATAAATTGGCTTATCAATAGACTGACCTTCCTTTAGAGCTTTAATTTGCTCATACATCAAGTCAAAATTATTGGCCCTTGGGTCAAGAGCAGTAATTCCTGTTTCTTTACGTTGCTTACGATCTAGACTATGGTAGTCGTCCAGGCAGATAACTGTAACAAAATCTTCTCCAAATACATCTGTTACACGACGCAAAAAAGTAGATTTTCCGCATCCAGAATCTCCGGCAACTCCAATTAATACTACTCTATCTGGTTTTTTCACAATAGTTCCCCTCTAACACAAAACAAAGTTTAATGACATATCCCATACTTTTTTTTGGGTGAGTCTCAGCTTCTGAGTGAGTCCAGGACAAGTTCCTGAGCATTTCTTGAGCTGTGTTGATTCCTGTAATGCTCCATTTAGACTTACTCTATCAAAATTTAATCATAAACTGACCCATTTTCCTGGCCACATCCTCTGAATGAGGAGGGACTTGAGGTTTTCTGGCGGGTTAAGCTAAATCAATAGACAAGTCTAATGAACTTGGTGTCCACATAAAACAACTTCACTTGAAAGTGTTGCTTTGCTACACAGTAAAAAGCTAAGACAGCTCACTGTCGTTGGACTTTTGGACAGACTTTGAAGCTATTGACTCTAAAGTCTTTATTACTAACTTTTGTAAAATATCATATCAGAATGGGATCTTCCCTACAAGGATCAAAGAAAATAAAAGCTTAATCAACAGTACTCTGTTGGAATGAGTTCTATAGACAAAAGTCATTTTTTGGAAAGCCAAACGTTATAAATCAAGGGACTTTCAGTTCTGTAAGCATTTTTACCTCTCCACCTATAAATCCTAGTGATTGTATTTGGTTGATTTATTTTCGCCAATTTTCATAAAAAATATGAATTAAGTCAGATAAATTGGACTGATGATATTGTTTTATTTTTATCTTTATCTCTCATGGATTTAATACCCCACCATCTACACGGTGATTAAAATTGGTTGGGGTTATCAGACACGAAGTGGTTTGTCGAAAACATCCCCATGCAATTTTCCCTTCTGCCTTCTTCAACTCTTGTGAATTTAATCCTTACCGTCACCGTCACCCGCAGTGCCAATGGGGTTGGTGGGTTGAGAATCTCCATAGAAAGCACTCTCAGTTTTACTGACTACTGGCTATTGACTACTGACTACTGACTATTAATTTAATAATTAGCTACAGAACTTAAAAGAAATTAAGACCACTCTGCATTTTATATGTAAAATAGTCAGAATTGATTAATGCCAAGAATTAACAATGTCTTAGAGATAAATAAAGAGTGAAAAAAGATGTTTCTGTATTGGCCATATACTTAAAAGCATCTTATATAGAGACTCAAGCTGTAATAAAAGTGAAATTCTTGTGGGTGAAAAGTGTATTTGTACCATAATCAAAGATCGGTCAATAATGACAATTCAAACAGCACTTAGTCATAGTGTAAAAACAATACAGAACACTATACTGCCTCTTTTTATTGAAGCTTGAGAAGCTACATCAGAGTAAACAACTGAAAAAAATATTAGTTTTACTCATCCTATTGTAGTTCTACTTTTAGGTTACTTCCTAATCATAGAATGAATTAGTGAATAAACAAGATGCCATAAGGAAAACAAGATTTTCAGCACTAAATCTCTGAAATATAGACTTAAAACCTACTGGCCATTATACCAGAGTATCTTAAAAAACACTTAAATAAAAAGACTCATCATCTCTTGGCAATATACTTTATCTAAATGGAGAAATCAACTAATGAAAACTCAAACTGCATTGGGAGTAAAAACCAATACAGAATACGGTAGTCGTACTTTTGTATACGAAGTCGAAGGTTTACGTCAGAGTAAAATTACTGACAAAACAAATAGCCCCATCCGTCGCAGTGGAACTGTTTATATCACTGTACCTTATGACCGCATGAACCAAGAAATGCAAAGGATTACACGGATGGGAGGCAAAATTATCAGCATTAAAGCTCTGAGTGAAAGCTCTCAAATTAACGGTCAAACAACTACAGGAGAAACAACTAAACCCATGACTCAAGCTAAACCTAAGTCACATAAGGATGTTCCGGCAAATATCTATCGCCCCAAAAAACCATTCATCGGCAAATGTCTTTCCAGCACTGAATTAGTGCGTGAAGGTGGTGAAGGTACTGTTCGTCACTTAGTATTTGACCTTTCTGGTAGCGACTTGCACTATCTAGAAGGTCAAAGTATTGGTATTATTCCACCGGGAACAGATGATAGGGGTAAACCTCATAAGTTAAGGCTTTACTCCATCGCTTCTACTCGTCACGGCGATAATCTTGACGATCAAACTGTGTCTCTGTGTGTGCGTCGTCTAGAATACAATCACCCAGAAACAGGCGAAAGAATCTATGGCGTATGTTCTTCTTACCTATGTGGTATGGAAGCAGGTGCAGATGTGGCCATTACTGGGCCAGTAGGTAAGGATATGTTGCTGCCTGATGATGAAGACGCAACTATTATTATGATCGCAACAGGTACAGGAATTGCTCCTTTCCGTGCTTTTATCTGGCGGATGTTTAAGGAAAGAGAACAAAACCCTGATTATCAGTTTAAAGGTTTGGCCTGGTTATTCTTTGGTTGTGCTTACACTCCCAATATTCTTTACAAAGAAGAGCTTGAAGAACTGCAACGTCAGTTCCCTGATAATTTCCGCGTAACTTATGCTATTAGCCGCGAACAAAAGAATAAAGATGGTGGAAAAATGTATATTCAGCACAGAATTCAAGAACACGCTGATGAATTGTGGGAAAAGATTCAAAAGCCAAGTACTCACACTTACATCTGTGGTTTAAAAGGTATGGAAGGTGGCATTGATGAAGGAATGTCTGCTGTTACCGAGAAGTTTGATGTTAATTGGAGTGATTATCAAAAGACCTTGAAAAAAGAAGACCGCTGGCACGTTGAAACTTACTAATACTGGTGTACATTCATCAAAATTTAGCAGTTATGCTATAATAGTAAGTTAATCATCAATTCATTTTCGATCACCGAGGGAGAGGTATCAAATAAACCTCTCCCTTTTCGGTTTTAGGGACAAAAAACATCTGCCTCAGAATTGTTCGTGAGAAACAAATTCTGCTAGTATCAAGTTGGTTGAGTTACTAATAAATAGAGACAGGGGACAAAAATTGCCTAGATATTCTCCCAATATTTGGGTTGGTGTCACTTCTCTTAAATTTAATTAATGCAAAATCCAAATTAGGAGAACAAAATGAACTTTGGTAATCTTGCTAAAATTGTCGCTGGTGTTGCTGGTGTAGCAGCTACTGGGTATGGTGTAAAAAAAGCTGTAGATTATTTCCAGAACCGCGATCAAGAAGAACCCGATCCAGAAGCAACTGAAGACGCAGAAGTAGAGCTAGAAGCTGATGATATTGCTTTTGCGACTGTGGAACCTGAGTCAGTACAGCCTTTCCTTGATGCCAGTTTTGGCGCTCCAGGTCGTTATGTTCCTACTCGTCCACCTAAAGTATTTGAATATCAAGACCAACAATACATGGTAATATGGTCTTACGATAACGAAAAAGAAAAAAATCAATTGATGGGATTCCAATACACTGATGCAGGTAGGCAAATGGTTGCTAGTGTAGGATATACTGCTGATGCTACTGACTATAATGTTAACTTAGACGGTACAAATTTAGCTGTTGAAGTTAATGGAGAACAAATTACATCTGGTCAAGGTGAAACTGGTGGTGCAGATGAAGTTGATTTAGTTCCAGTCGGATAACTTAAATTTAGAAATTAAGTGGTAGTGGTGTATAGTTGGTAATAATGATGAATAGAATTACTAGCTAAACTATTAGTAATTGAGTTTTGCATCTGCCACAAGAATGCACCACTATCAAAAAATTAGTTGAAAATGAGAGCCAGGGTATTTTAACCCTACACATTCCTATAATAACCAGATATGGTATCACACAATTGGTAATGCAATAGTAAAGATTCTACCTTTAGTAACTATATAATTACAAGTAATATTACCGATAATTGAGGTCTAAAACCCCGTCCTAGAAGGACAGCTTTTAATACTAGTGGTTGCGCATACAGGTTTTATTCATTATAATTTTATCGTTATAATGCTACGATACAATTTTTTCTATGCTCATCTATGAAATGAAAATGCAAGGTAAAGTTTATACTTGCATCGGTCTGAGATATAAAACTTACCTACAAAATCAAGCTAGACGCGCTAGTAATAGCAAATCCGCAAATCAGGATATGAAGTTAAATGATGCTTTACCAAAAAAAATATAGATTGACCCTGAAAGCTATGAAGTGAAAGCGGATAAAAAGTTATTGAATTGTGCATCTGCTACAATTTTACCGATGGCGCAGCGATATTTTCAACTCTAGTAACATGAGGATGTTCTTGATACTAGGTAAGCATAGAAAAATATAGAAGATTGAATTCTATAATCAGACGCTACTTGTATTGTTACTTATAGGTGATTCGCTACTTATCGCACTCATCATTTTCTTGAACGCAATGAGTAATATCGGGATTATCGTTAGGGCCACCATCGGACAAACAATACATGAACAGGATTCGCAAGCACAATTCATTGCCATCATGTGTGTCATTTTGTTATCGTTGCTATATAATATATTGATATATGATTATATCAGCTTAAAAATATAACTGTAGTATTTTTTATAATTTCTTAAAAAATATTAATTTATTCTATTCCCATGCTGATTGTACTCTTCTGTTTCTTCACATTGAATACTAATTTTAAATTAAAGATGATATAATAGTATTTGGATAAATTTTGGCTACAAATATCTATTCCTTAGAAGGCAAATAAGCAGAGTTTGGTAACATTATTTGAGTAAATTAGTATAACTTAATCAGAACAATAATATCTGAAACTATATTCAATTAAAAACCTAAATTACCAATGAAAAATATAGTTGTTGCCCTCGACTTTTCTCAAATAACTCCTGCTATTATTACTCAAGCGGAAACTTTAGTCCAAGCTTTTAACAGCAAATTATGGTTAATTCATATTGCTGAACCAGATCCTGATTTTGTTGGTTTTAAGACTGGACCTCAGCCTAAGCGCGATCGCTGGGCGCAAGAGTTTCGTAGAGAACATCAACAGATTCAAGATTTGGTAGAGGAGCTACGGCAAAAAGGTCTTGATGCGGTGGCTTTGTTAACTCAAGGTTCTACAGTAGAGACTATTTTGACAGAGAGAGGCAAAAAAATTAGCTGCCGATTTAATTATAGTAGGGTCTCATGGACGCAGTGGTATTGAGAAATTGTTTGCGGGTAGTGTTAGTGAGGGTATTTTGCATGGTGCCCATTGTCCAGTTTTGGTAATTCCTGCTAGTTGGCGATCGCCAGAAACACTAGAAAATTGAAGTAGTATTGAATAGGATATATAGCAATGAGCGCTGGCATCTTTACATGTTACATAGATATTTGCAATGTAATATAAAAGTAACTGTATGAGCTGTATTTTTCATAAATTAGGCGATCGCTAAACCTTAAAGTTTTAAGGATGTCTGTAATGGTATTGATAATTTACAGTTTATAGCTTGAAATTGTTTACTTTAATATATTCAAATAAAGTTTGAGTGCTATGTTATAGCAGTGAGGGCTGGCATCAATGCATACATACTACTACTGTCTTTGTGTGTAGTATAAAACTTGCTACATGACCGACATTTTTGATATGCGATAGCTTCGCTGTGCCTCCGGCAATCGCGACAGCGGAACGAAAGTGCAATCCCACTCACCTGAAAATTTGATACCATGCATGAAAAAATAATGTCACAAATATAGCAATGTGCGCTGGTATATTTACATACTACATACAAATCTATAATAGTATTACAGCGACTGTATGACCTATATTTTTCATAAATTACGCGCTCGAACTCCGTGACGCTGTCGCGATCGCGTCTTTGTCAAAATGTTCAGGATGCCTGTTCAGGTATTTACAATTTACAGTTAATAATTGATCATCAATAATCTGAAAAGAATTAGTGAGTGTTATGGTACATCCTTATAGTCAAGATTTACGCGAACGTGCTCTTAATCTCATTAATAATGGTATGTCTATTAATCGTGTAAGTCGTCTCTTAAAGATCAGCCGACCTACTCTTCATAAGTGGAGAGACCAATATTTAGTAACAGGTTCAACAGTCCCTAAAATAAGTGTACCTCCTCCTCAAGCACCTAAAATTAAAGACTGGGAAAAATTTGAGAAATTTGTTGAGACTAATGATGATCAAACTCAAAAACAAATGGCTGTAAAATGGGGGGATTGTAGTCGTTTTACTATTAGTAGAAGTTTAAAAAAACTTGGTTTGACTCGTAAAAAAAAACCTCTGGTTATCAAGAAAGAGATGAGGAGCGAAAGAGAAAAATTTGCCTGAAAATTGAATCAAATAGACCCAAGAAATATTGTATATGTAGATGAAGCTGGAATAGATAATAGAGAAGATTATCCTTATGGTTATGGGGTGAAAGGGAAAAGAGTACCAGGTATGAAGTCGGGAAAAAGAACTGAGAGAGTAAGTTGGATTGCAGCTATAAATCAATCAAAAATGTTTGCTCCTTTAAGATTTACAGGAAGTTGTGATCGTAATTTGTTTGAGAATTGGTTAAAAAAATTTTTACTACCAAAATTAAAACCAGGACAAGTTATTATATTGGATAATGCAACCTTTCATAAATCAATTTATATAGAAGAATTAGTGGCCAAGCAAGGGTGTGAAATTTGGTATTTACCACCCTACTCACCAGATTTTAATAAGATAGAACGTTGGTGGTTTGTCTTAAAAAATTGGATGAGACAAAGACTCAAATTCTCAAAGAATTTTAGAGACTGTGTGGATGCAGCTTTCATGGAAAATCCTGAAGTTTTTCCGTAGTAGTTAAATCAATTATTCCAAGGAATTAAATTTCAAGGAGCGAGTCTATAAAACTTGAAGATCAGCATGGTTGGATGGGGTGAAACCGAGACACGATCGCAGACCTTCTGATGTCAGATATGGCATGCCAAAGCATATTTGGCTCACGACAGAGGAACTGAGTTGCGATCGCAGATCAAAAATATCGGTCATGTAGCAGAACTTAATACTACATGTTAAGACATTAGTAGTATGTAAAGCGTGCCAGCGCTCATTGCTATAGTGGCGGAATCCTGTTTTTTGGGGTGGGTTTTTCCAACAATCATCAAACTGTTTACACCACCTTTCAAAGCAAGGGGGCATTGCAGTAGGGGTTGTTTCTTTCATTCCTTGCGATCGCTTCGACGTAAAATTATTGATTTACAAGCATTATAGTCTAATTTGGCCAGTTAAGTTGTGTAAGTCCCACTATTACTTTTAGCACTGTTGCTGATAATGAAAATAGCGATATTGATTTTGTTACTCAGTCACAAAACTCTTTTATCAGTGGTGGTAATAATGTGATTGGTACAGGAAATGCTGTAGGTAACTTCAATGCTAGCACAGACCAAACTGGAGTTGAGAATTGGGAAGAATCTTCAGAAGACGAAGAAATTATCGGCACCAACCAAAATGACACCCTCATTGGCAATGAAGGAAATGACCAAATTACAGGTCGTCAAGGTAATGATTTGTTAATTGGTGTCAATCCTGATAGTAATACTCCAGGTAGAGGAGAAGTCGATGACATCTGGGGTAACAGAGGAACAGATATCTTCGTCTTAGGAGATGAAGATGTAGTTTATTACGATGATGGTCAAACAAATACCACAGGTGCTGAAGACCTAGCAGTTATTTATGACTTTGAACCAAATCGCGACCGGATTCAATTACATGGTAATGCCGATGACTATCAACTACAACTGAGCGAAAACCAACAACATACACAAATCTTTTCTATAGCGAATCAGAACCAACCAGAATTGATCGCTCTTGTGCAAAACCATACCGAGCTAGTTTTAAATTCAGACCAGTTTAATTTTGTATAGAACCCATTTGAGATCTATATAATTATGGTAGTCAAGTCTTTTCGCGCATTAATTTTGAGGAAAATTCAGTTGAAGGAGTGTTGAATTTTTTGTATTATCTCTCCCCAAATCTTCCCTCTTAACCTTTTCTCTTTTACCTTCTGTCTCCTGTCTCCAGTATAGCTGTCTCCTAGTCAAAAAAACTTGATATTTATATGAAGATACGGTTAGGGGTTCTATATAGTCTTCTTCCCCTAAAGTACCCCCATCCGGCAAACTTACCTGGTGAATTGAAATCAGGATGATCCATGACTATTGACTCTTCCCTCCTGACTCATGACTCATAACCTCTGTAAATAACCACAATATCCTAAAATCAATAAAGTTTATTCTAAATTAGGGACATATAAGTGGCCAAGTCAACGGAATCCAATACACAACCTCTTTCTCGCACACCTCTATATGACTTATGCACCGAACTCAAGGCCAGAATGGTAGAATTTTCTGGGTGGGAAATGCCAGTACAATACACTAGCATCAGCACTGAACATGAGGCAGTACGCACAAAAGCAGGAATGTTCGATATTTCCCACATGGGCAAGTTTATCGCTCAAGGTCACGATCTAATTGAGAAAATCCAATATTTAGTACCTTCCGACTTAAGCAGTTTAGAACCTGGTAGAGCGCAATATACTGTCTTATTAAACTCTGAGGGAGGCATTATTGATGACTTCATTTTCTATCGTCAAAGTGATGACCCCCTCACCAACGAAGCACGGGGTTTTATGATTGTGAATGCTGCCACTAAAGCTAATGATAAAGCATGGATATTAAGTCATTTAGAAGCTAGTGGTGTTAAATTTCAAGATGTCTCTGAGGAAAAAGTGTTATTAGCTGTACAAGGTCCGGAAGCAGAATCTTATGTGCAACAATTTGTCAAGGAAAATTTGGCAGCAATTGGATTTTTCGGACATTCAGATATTACTGTATTGGAGCAACCTGGTTTTATTGCTAGAACTGGTTACACTGGGGAAGATGGGTTTGAAATTATGGTAGATTCCTCCGTGGGTGTGGAGTTATGGCGCAATTTGTTGAATGCTGGCGTTACTCCCTGCGGTTTGGGAGCAAGAGATACTCTACGTTTAGAAGCAGCAATGGCACTTTACGGTCAAGATATTGATACTGAGACTACTCCTCTGGAAGCGGGTTTAAGTTGGTTAGTTCATCTGGATAAAAAGGGTGAATTTATTGGTCGTCAAGTATTGGAAACACAAAAAGCAGAAGGAGTCTCAAAACGTTTGGTGGGTTTGGAAATGCTTGATCGCTCTATTGCTCGTCATGGTTATCCTGTTTTGAGTGATGGCAAAGTGGTAGGGGAAGTTACCAGCGGTACTAAGTCTCCAAGTTTAGGAAAGGCGATCGCTCTAGCTTATGTACCTAAAAAATTAGCTAAGGTAGGTCAAAAATTGGAGGTAGAAGTTAGGGGTAAAAATTATGCAGCTATTGTTGTTAAGCGACCCTTTTATAGAAAGAATAGGGAACAGGGAATAGGGAACAGGGAATAGGGAAAAATTACAACTATATTTGGTAGTCCTGCATGGGTTTTGGTGAAGATATATATTTTTTAATTTCTCCCATACTCCCCTCCACGGTCGGGGTTAGGGGTGGGTCCCCATCTCCCCACACTCTCTCTACCATTACTATGCACCACCACCCTATATTTATTAGTAGTGTAGTGGCGTGTCTAAACTAAAATTGTGGCTTAGGAGCGAGCAACCAGCGAAGACCTCTCCCCCAACCCCTCTCCTGCTCCGAGAGGGGAGATATCCCCCCAACGCTAGTAGGGAAGGGGGTTGGGAGGTTAATTTTTTTTCACCCACATTTTCAAGCTAGACACGCTAGTAGTAGACTGACACATCTTAAATTGTGCAATAGGTGTAGGTTGGGTTGAGGGACGTTAGCGTCAGCTTATCCGTAGGATAAACCCAACAACAATCTTTCTCCCCTACTCCCCTACTCCCCTGCTGGGAGGGGCGCGCGGGTGGGTCCCCTACTTCCCTACTCCCCTACCCCCTAATGCACAGTTTTAGCTGTATCAGTCCAGTAGGGTGCGTGAGGCGCAACCACATTTATATGGTTGTACTTCAAAACGTAAAATTGCGCCGTAACGCACCATCTTATGATATGAGTTAAAACTTAAAAGTCAAAAGTAATAGTATGTAGTAGAGTGACACAACTCAAATGGTGCGTTACGACGGATTGTTAAATGTTTTCGCAGTCTAAATTTTAACCGTCTAACGCACCCTACAACTCCTAATCCCTACTCCCTACTCCCTATTCCCTAAAACTCAAAATGAAACATCAAGAATTACCAATTATTGGCTGGCGCGAATGGATAAAATTACCGGAAATTGGCATTACTAAAATCAAGGCAAAAATCGATACTGGCGCTCGTACTTCTAGTTTACACGCTTTTGATATTGAGACCTTTGAAATTGATCATAAACCAAGAGTAAGATTTAAAATTCATCCTAAACAACGAGATACGAATCAAACGGTAATTGCTGAAGCACAATTAATAGATGAACGTCATGTTCGTAGTTCTAGTGGGCAAGCAGAATTACGGCCTGTTATTCTCACAGAAGTACATTTAATGCAAAAAAAATGGCAAGTTGAGTTAACATTAACTAATCGGGAATTAATGGGATTTAGAATGTTATTAGGGCGACAAGCAGTGCGAGAATTTTTCTTGATTGACCCAGGCAAATCCTATTTAGATAAAAACCCAAGAAATAGTCAAAAATAAGAGGAAAAAATTGTAGAAAAGAACAAAATGAAAATCGCTATTTTATCCACTGACTCAACTCTTTATTCAACTAAAAAATTGCTAGAGGCAGGGAAAAAACAAGGTCACAAAGTGCAAGTTATTGATTACTTGCGGTGTTATATGAATATTACTTCAATGAAGCCTCAAGTGATTTATATGGGTGAACCTTTGGAAGGATTTGATGCTATAATTCCTCGCATTGGTGCTTCTAAAACATTTTATGGAACGGCTGTAGTTAGACAGTTTGAAATGATGGGAGTGTTTACCCCAAATCCTTCTCAAGGCATTTATCGGTCTCGTGATAAATTACATTGTTTGCAATTATTAGCTAGAGAAGGAATTGGATTACCTGTAACTGGGTTTGCTCATTCCACTAAAGATATTGATGGTTTAATTAATACCGTGGGAGGTGCTCCTTTGGTCATTAAACTATTAGAAGGAACTCAAGGAATAGGAGTAGTTTTAACAGAAACTTATCAAGCTGCTAAGTCAGTTATTGAAGCTTTTCGTGGCTTGGATGCTAATATTTTAGTGCAAGAATTTATTGAAGAAGCAGGTGGTGCAGACTTGCGGTGTTTTGTAGTAGGAGATAAAGTAATAGCATCTATGAAAAGACAAGGAGCTGAGGGAGAATTTCGTTCAAATTTGCATCGAGGTGGTAAAGCAGAAAAGATTAAATTAACTCCTGAAGAATGTTCAACTGCTGTGCGTTCAGCTAAAGCAATGGGGTTGAGAGTTGCTGGAGTAGATTTGTTACGCTCTAATCATGGCCCAGTGGTAATGGAAGTGAATTCTTCTCCCGGTTTAGAAGGAATAGAAGCAGCTACAGGAGTAGATGTTTCTGGCAAGATAATTGAGTTTTTAGAGAAGAATGCAGAAAAAGGTCAAGTGCGCGATCGCATTGAAGATTGACAAGTTGTAGTTATATTATGTCCGGATAATTAGCGACCGTAAATTTATTAGGTGGTAGGTTTCAACAATTAATAATTAATAATTAATAATTAATAATTAGGGTTTGCTGAAAAAGTCTTTTGGCAGGGGTAGGAGTCAGAACTCAGGAGTTATAACTCAGGAGTAATGGGAAATTTAGAGGAGGTAGAGGGATTTTCATTGTCATACCTCCAAAGATAATATAATTGACATTTTAAAACCGTTTTTTGTACTTTAACTCTGAGAAAATTAAGCTAATAGATGTACCGTTAGAAGTATCAAAAGTAATAGTTCCATTTAACTGTTTCGCCAAAAGACGGACGAGTTTTAGGTCCAGAGAGTTAGAAGTTTCCTAATTAACTTTTGAAGGTATTCCAATACCATTATCACATACTTCAAATACTAATTTTTGATTAACATCTTTAAACATCGCAATCTGAACCTTTCCTACTCTTTGGTCAGGAAAACCATGTTTAAAAGCATTCATTCAGAAGTTCATTAATCAGTAATCCACAAGGAACAGCTGTTTCTAAATTGAGCAATATGGCATCAACTTTGACAATGTGGAGCTGGCCATTTTTGACAACGGGTTGACCGTGACATTGAGGGCAGTTGGGCATAGTGGTAACTATGGTTGACTATTTTCCTCATTTTACTCCACTATCATTACTTTTACAGGACTACCCTATTAGTGGACTATCCAAATGCACGCAAGGTCAAGTTAGTCTGCGACAATCTTAACACTGATCATATTGCTTCTTTGTATCAAGCGTTTCCTGCATCAGAAGCTGATCAATTAGCTCGACACCTTGAAATTCACCATACCCCACGCAATGGTAGTTGGCTAAATATCGCAGAAATAGAAGCGTACTTAATCAACAATGTCTCGATCGCCAGATTCGGAGCTATCGCATACTAGAGCAAGAACTTCGAGCATGGCAGGATGAACGCAATGCTTCTCAAGCTAAGGTTCATTGGCGCTTTTCTACTGCTGATGCTAGGGTCAAGCTACATCATCTTTACCCACAATTTTAGTCTAGACGCGCTAGTAGGAGTAGAAGGGATTATGCAGGTAATGGGAGCATTAAATATGTATCAACAAGAAACGTACATAGATCCACAACCAACGGTACAAGTTTATGAGACTAAGTGGGTGAGAGCTTCTAATAGTGGAATTTTGAGACTATATGTCAAACTAGGTCAGAAAGTTATTAAGAAGCAAGTTTTATATCAAATCCGTTTAATTGGACATAAAAAAAATCTTCAATCGTCATAACTACCCTCATCTTTGTAATTCTTTCTCCTCCTGAGGACTGTCTCCTGACTCCTGAGGACTCCTAACTTAACCATTCTATGGTTGTTTAACCGGATTTGATATTAGGTATAATTTCAGATGCTTTTGGAGAAAAAAAATACTACTGTTAATGCTTCCTGTGCAGGAATAGTTATCGGTAGTTTACAAAATCCTCTGGTTAATCAAGGTGATGCGATCGTGCATATTGCTGTTTGATCTGCGAGGAACTCTCAAAAAGCTTAAAAAGCATATTCAAATCAAGTCTGATAGCATCAGTATTGTAAGGGAAAGTAAGAAGGAAGAAGGAAAAGAGAAGAAGGCTTAAAAGGCTGAAAAAAAACTTAAATTTCCTGTAGATATTCACCCTTAGATTTACACAAACGATACCAACGGACTCGATCTCCCCATCTCCCCATCTCCCCACACTCCCCATCTCTCCATCTACCCACCCACTACCCGCTAACTAATATCAGTGATTCTTCTCTCATCTAATTGCTAGATCAAGTGGTTTTCTAGGGGACATAATCTATAAAAATAGGGCACAATAATATTTATGTGCCCCAGCATTTCCTAAAATAATTGTAGGGACACTCCAAGGAGCGTCCTTACATTCTTTTTCACAGATATCTAATTTCAAAACTTGAAACTTTTCTCTACCTAAAACTTAATCAAAATTCGACCGCTTCTTATAGTTACCGGATACTGTTGCAAGGTCATTTCTGGAGCAGTCAAACATTGTCCGGTTGCTAAGTTATATTTAAAGTTATGAAATGGGCAAGTGAGAATACCTTCTATTACTTCTCCTTCATCTAAAGGTTTGGCTAAATGACTACAACTATTACGATAGGCAATAACATCATTACCCACACGAGTCAAAATTAATTTCAACCCATCCATATCAACAGCTAAAATACCACCTTTCGGTATCTGGTCAATATTTGCTAAAGCAACCCAACCTGTTTCCTCTTGTGCAGCAAAGGGACTGGCAATAGTATTGCTTGTTTTTCCAGTAACTGGAGTATTGACCGAAACCACATTTTTGATTTCCGGACAGTGGGTTTTAATTGCCTGCTCGACTCCATCTTTCATGGTTAAGGTTGAAGCAGGACAATTACTACAGTTTCCCACTAATTTTACTTCCACGGTATCCGGTAGTTTTATGGCAAGTAATTCCACATTGCCATTATGACTTTGCAAACCTGGACGCACTCTATCTAATGCCTGTTGAACCCTGATTTCTAGAGAAGGCGTAGGTGGTTTAATCAATTCGTGGTAGCGCAGTAGACTATAAACTACTTCATCTTGCACTGCCTGACGCAATGCTGGCATAGATTCCTGTTTAACACTACGAATTAATCGGGTTAAAGCTTCTTTGTGTAATGCTTCTATGGCATTTTTCAACCCTTCAACCACTACTTTTTGATTTTCATCCCAATGAGCGATCACCTGCTCAAAATGATTAATATCAGATACTAGAGATTCTAGACTCACAGACTCTTGCAAGGGAAGTTTGGCTTGAGTCATTTTTATTATTTTCTTCCTATTGCAACTTCAAATCTTTCAGCAAAAATGGCATAGAGATTCCAGTTGCCAAACTAGAAATAATAATTGGAAACAATAGTGTTGTTCCCATTTGTGCCATTACTATTAGTAATAGAGCACCAAAAGAAGTACCTATGGCTACTTGTTTGAAAAAATAAAATGGATTTCGTAGTAGTTTTCCTTTGAATAATAATTTGGTACTAAACCAACCGACTTCTAGCATAATTGTTTATCCTTTTTTCAACTGTTAGTTATTGTAGGGTTGCACGAATATATTCATTTATGTTCATTGCATGGTTTGAAGTTTGTAACAAATACTCAAACATTTAGGTAGTGATGCATTGTAATGGTGGTCTATTTTAATTATTTTGGTCAAGGACAAAAGCAGTGGAAGCAAGATGCTTCCTTGCTCGTATCTTGCTCCCATGAAGCACCATTGTTCATCCCCATCTACCATTACACAAGTAGGACTACCTGATTGTCAAACCTGTCGTTGCCAACCACTAAAATCTTTTCAAAGATTTACAAATATGATGCAGCAGATTTGATATACGAATCCATCAGCGAGGGAGACGCTCAACATCTGTGCATCTTACCTAAATCAATGTCTTGCTGCTTCATAAAACCGATATAAAACGTCTCTCTTGGTGCGCGTTCCCTCTCTTGGTCGGCATTCCCTTGCGTCTGACGCCGACGCGGGTTCCGACCGCTTGCGACTGGCGTCGTCGCGGGGTCTGACCGCTTGCGTCTTGCGCCGACGCGGGGTCGCACCGCATAATTAGTGACATTTTAATGTTTACTTCCTGCTTTCCTACGGAATGCTATGCAAACAACTGAGACCGTTGGCGGTTACTCATACACAGGCATTGACGGTCAAGCGGACCGCATTTTTTAAATTAATACTCGCATTCAGATCGCGGTCTATAGATATCCCACACTCAGGGCAGTCAAAGCTCCTAAACAAATTTTAAAATTGCCAAGCCAACAATAACTGCCGGAATCACACCAGCAGGGCCAAACAATCCACCAATCATGGCAGCTAGACTATAACCTAAATCTTTTCCTGCCAACCATATTCCACCAATAGCACCAGCAATAATCGAAATTCCGCTAGCAACTCCTAGCCAGAATATGGCTGTTAGTATTGTAATCTCTCCAGTAACTAAGTTACTGATAAAAATTTGAAAGCTGGGTATAGCTTCCAAGTTTGTAATCAGAGTATTGACAACGGTAATTAGACCGCTCATTTTGTTTATTCTCCTATCTAGTAGTAACTGCTGATTGACATCCTCTCCGGCTGTTAGGCAAGGATATTTTTACCGAGCCTAGGCTTGAGACCCTATTTTCCGGTCAAAATCAAAAAGTGATAGTTCGCTTTCTACTGCTGCTAATGCTTCGGAAACTATTGTTGCTCTTTCTACTTCGCTATACTGACAAAAAATTGCTTGAGCTTCTTCATAGAGCATTTTTGCCTGGAGTAGATTTTGCTGATTTCCTGCTTCTGGGTGTTTTGGATTATCTGGTAAGTTAAATAGCAGGTTGGCTTTATTAGAGATTGTAGCTGCATACTCTAATGGTGTATCTTTTGCAGTACGGACTTTCAAGGCTTCATTGTATGCAGTTAATGCCCGCAAATTATTATCTACCGGGTGCAGACTGGGGAGGTATTGTAAGGCATTGGCCAAGTTATTGTGCAACATCGCATATTCGTTTGGATGTTCGATGAGGTTAACTGCCTTTAATGCTTCCTCAAATGATTGTACTGCCATTGCTTGTCGCATACCTTCTCTTTCGGGAGATAGGGTCATCGAGAGATAGGCGATCGCGATGTTATTCTGCAATATGGCATATTCTTGTGGGTGTTTATCTGCGGTAAATATTAGTAACCCCCGCTGATATGCTTCTATTACCTGTTTCATTGTTGCCAAGTTAAAACTAACTAATGCTTGTAATACCAAGCCTAAATTCATTTCTGCTTCTGCAACTTCTTCAGGTATTCCTTCTTCCCTTAATATTTCTAGGGCAGTTTCATAAGCTTCTCTTGCCTCTAGCAATAGATCGGGTCCTTCTCCTGGCATAGCTCTTAAGGCTGTTGCCATTCCTACCAATGCTCTTGCTTGCAGCAGAGGATAATCGTTGCTGGATAATTCTATCGCTTGTTGATATAGGCCAATAGCATTATCCAGTTGTTTAGGGTCTTTTGGTTTTTGTTGCAACCCATTTGCCATTTCTATCAGCATCTGAATTTTTTCTGAAACATTTGCTGATTCAGATTCAATGGCATTCAGTGCTGCTCTAACGGAGGTATCACTAATAGTTTGAAGCACAATTTTTAATAAATTAGTATTTTTAACAAAAATATGTTGTTTTTTTTATGATTATCCAAGTTTAACTTTCAAGTTATTTTTATTTTATCAATATTCTTAATTCCCCTCTTATTGTTTATACTCTTTTTATATTTTTGCCGAATTTGAGTAATATTATCGATCGCATACTACGCTAAATCCGGCGTTCGACATAACCAATATTGATGAAGGTAAAGAAGAAGGCAGAGGGATTAGAGAGGAAGCAGAGCAGACTAATTTTTTGATGAAAACGATACTTTAAATACCATTTACTACTAAAAAAAACTGTTATCTTGGTTACTTATATCATGTCCGGATAAGAGCACGATAGAACTCCGTTCCACTTACGCGACCAAAAAACTTTCTCCTTTTCCTGCTCTTGCTTTTTCCTTCTTCCTTCTTTTTTCTTCTTTCTTCCCTCCCAGGAGGGGAGGGGGAGGGGCGAGGGGTGGGTTGACTCCTGACTCCTTAGCTATACGATAAACATCCCAATCAACCTAAACAAGCAGCTAAATCTTCATCCGGAGTAGCGATCGCCTGTAAATTATACTTTTGGCTTAACAACTCGAACACATTGGGCGAAATAAACGCTGGTAAAGTTGGCCCCAACCGAATATCCTGAATTCCCAAATATAACAAAGTCAACAATACAGCTACCGCCTTCTGCTCATACCAACACAAAATCATCGACAACGGCAACTCGTTCACACCCACATCAAACGCTTTTGCCAAACCTACAGCAATTTGAATTGCTGAATAAGCATCATTACATTGACCAACATCCATCAACCGAGGAATTTCCCCTATCATACCCATTTCTTGATCGAAAAAGCGGAATTTACCACAAGCAAGGGTCAAAACCACACAATCTTCTGGAACCTTTTCCACAAACTCTGTATAATAATTGCGGTCAGGTTTTGCTCCATCGCAACCACCGACTAAAAAGAAATGACGAATTTTTCCTTGCTTCACCGCTTCTACTACAGTATCAGCAACATTCAAAACTGTATTCCGAGCAAAACCAACCATTACTTGTTTCGGTTCCCCATCTTCAGTAAACCCAGGCATCGACAACGCCTTTTGAATTACAGAAGTAAAATCAGGGATACCATCTGTTTCCGCATCCAAATGAGTCATTCCGGGATATCCCACCGGACCAATACTAAACAACTTATCCTCATAATTTTCATGGGGAGGCATCAAACAATTAGTTGTCACGATAACTGGACCAGGAAATTTAGCAAAATCCTTAGTCTGATTCTGCCAAGCGGTGCCATAATGACCGTAGAAGTGAGAATATTGTTGCTTCAAAAGCGGATAACCGTGGGCAGGTAAAAGTTCCCCATGAGTGTAGACGGTAATGCCAGTATTAGCAGTTTGTTTTAAGATTTCTGCGAGTTGTCTAATATCGTGACCGGAAACTAAAATTGCTTTTCCTTTCCGGGGGTTCAAAGGTACAGAGGTAGGAACAGGATGACCGTAGGTTTTGGTATGACCTGCATCTAAAAGTTCCATTGTTTTGAGATTAATTTCTCCCACTTTCAATGCTAGGTTTACCCAGTCATCAAGAGTAAGGTCTGGGTTATCTAGGGCAACTAATGCTTCGGCGATGAAGTCATAAATTTTTTCATCCTCTTCTCCCAGTTCCTGAGCATGGAAATTGTAGGAAGCGACACCTTTGATGCCATAAATAACGGTGAGTTTTAGGGAGAATATATCAACGTTACTGCCAGACTGAGTAATAAATTTCAGGGAAGCATTTTCACCTTGGAGGGATAAACTTTCTGTATAGTCTGGTTGGTAGTTAGCTAAAGCAGACCATTGAATAGATGTATTAGTTTGTTGGATTTTTGTTTTCAGATTTTCCCGGTGAGCGATCGCCTGCTTAATATATTCAGCAAAACTTTTTTTGTTAAAGTTAACATTTGTCATTGTGGCAAATATAGACTCACAGATGAAAACGTCTATTTCTCTAGTGGGAATATTTAATTCTTTTGCTCGGAGTCTGACTTCTGCTAACCCACGCAAGCAGTAAACCAATAAATCCTGTATAGCATTAAGTTCTGGACTTTTACCACAAGCTCCCCACTGATGACATCCTTGCCCACTGGCGGTTTGTTCGCATTGTTCGCAAAACATAGACATAATTTTTTTCTCCTATTTGGTGTTCTGTACTGTAGTTTCCTTTCGATGCGTTATGCTACCGCTAACACACCCTACTGGACTACTGGCCTGACACACTTTAAATGTTGCATTAGATGGGAGATGGGGGGATGGGAGATGAGGGGTTCAAGACACCTAGAAACAAAAATCTATTGCACAGTTTTAGCTGTGTCAGTCTACTACTGACTAGCTGTATTGACTAGCTATAAACTATTATATTTCTTCAAAGGACTTAATTTCATTAAAACTTAATATTTCTATATACAACAAAATCAAGTTCGATGGATGTATTTTAATAGTAAAAAAATCAGAATAAATAACCGATTTCAACTATTAATATTCCCAAGATATCGAACTTGATTTAGTATTTTACAGCAGTTTCCGAAGCTATGATGTACAGTTGTTTTTATTCTTTTCTGTTCCCAGCTCCGGTGTTCCCTGTTCCCTTAAACCTAAAATTTTGTACCTCATAACAACGGGAAACGCTGTATATTCAAACTTTTGCTGCTTGAGACATTTGTGAATTACGCTCAAAGCTAATCATATTAGCAATAGATTCTGGTAATTCCTGCAAATCATCTGTATCTTGAGAACCACTTAAAGGAGAGACAAAAGTATAACAAGGGTCACATTCACCCGTATCATAAACCTGAAGAATCCAATAATCAGGATATCCTTCTATTGCTACTTCCACAATATACCAATTAGGCTCTTGTTTCGTATTTCTAATAGTAAACCATTCTTGTTCTGTCTGGGGAATTTCCCAATCATTCCCCAAAAAATCAATGGCTAATTTTTCTGCTTCTGTCTGAGAAAACATAACATTAACTATCTACATGATCTTTATCAAAATAATATGGGTCGCGCAACCCCGCTTTTTAAGGCGAAATATTTTTGGAGCGAAGCTCAAATTCCCTACTTCCCCTCCTGGATCCCCTCCTGGGAGGGGCGGGGGTGGGTTGGGTTAGGGGGTGGGTTAACTTTTGACTTCATTAACCCTTATGGGTTTAATACCCCACCGTCACCAGGGGTGCAAATGCGGTTGGTGGGGTGAGAATACCCATCAACTCCATTCTCCTGACTCTTGACTCCTGAGGACTGACTCCTTCTTCAATGGGCAGGTGCTGCAGCAGCTTCAGGGTCAGGATATAATCCTAATTGTTTAGCTAATTCACGAGCAAGATGGAATAAAAACTTAGCACCATCTTGATTTCCATGATGAATTTGTGCTTGACCAACTTGCATTAAAACTGACACAAAACCAGCATCAACTAATTCAATATTTTCATCTAAAACATCAGGCTCTTTTCCATTAGGACATTGTACTAATTTATCAATTAATTCATAATATTGTTCTGTTCTTTGTTCGTCCATGATAATTTCCTTGTGTTAAAGTAGTGGTCAGCCATCAGTTATCAGCTTTTTCTTTGGCTTTACTTTACTTTCAGAAAAACTGATAGATGGCTAAATTTAAGGAAGAAGAAATAAGCTGAAAAGACAAACTTTCCACTCCTAATTCTCAATTTCCAGTAATTGATAACTAAGTCAATAAGAACAATATTTGTATATTTATTGCTCAGTTATATTTCCTGTTCTCTGTTCCCTCATGCCAAAATTTTAAATTAATTTTGCACGGGTACTTAATCAATTAAAGTTGATATAAGTTCTTGAAAAACCTTCTCAGCAGAATGCTGAACTACAGAAGAAAGTTCTAGACCAAAATCCAAATTTTCAGCTTCTATTAAATAGACAATTACATCTTCAGGAAAATCCTCCCGAAAGATTTTTCGACCCACCGCCAGAGCATTATCCCAACGAAAATCATGCAAATTATAACTGGGTTCTGGCAGTGCTTCCAACTCGGAACTAGGCACCTTAAATATTGCACCTGGTTCAGAACCTGTAGCACTAGCATCCAGAATAATTAATTGCTGAGTTCCCCTTGCCTGAAACATCACTTCCATTCCCGCAGTACCGCAGTCATAAACCCGGACATTCGGATGAGGATGTTCAGTCAAATATTGCTGCAAGCGTTGAGCAATAATTACTCCTACCCCATCATCACTACGGTTAAGATTACCGCAACCAATAATTGTCAACATTATTTATTTGTTAGTAAGCATTTCCTCCGGAATGCTGCGCAAACAGCCGTCAGCACTTCCCTACGGGATGCTACGCAAACAGCCATCAGCTATTGCTTTTAGTTTGAGATCAAAGCTTGACTAATTGTCAGAATTTATACTTACTATAAAAACTGGCTGAAACAGTCTATATTCATTAAAGCCTCCTCATGAGAGCTGATAGCTGACCGCTGAGCGCTGACTGCTATTTCAAGTGGGGTATTAGATGTGCTGAAAAGTAGATTTTATCTAGATTTATTAACTTTACGTCCTCAACACTAACCCATTTTTTAAACTGTTTTTGTAATCTGGTAACATATATTTGAAGTCAGAATTGGTAGGGGCGTTAGCGGCAGCTCTGCGTCAGTAAATGGCCATTCGCCCGTACAGAAGTCAGAAGTTAATTTATTGCTGTGACTGAAGCAGGAAAATTTGAGAATATTCACGATCGCTCTATCTACGGAATATATTGGGAAGCAAGCAATAGCATTAAATTCTTAAAAAGATAATTATTATAAGAAAAACTTTAGATTCCGAATATATTTATCGCTTAATACTCAAGCTAACTTTTGTAGTGTTTTGCTAAAGTCTCTGAAGGCAACTCCCCAAACATCGCTTTGTAATCTCTAGTAAAATGACTCGGACAGTAGAACCCAAATTCATTAGCAAGGAAGACGATGGAACAATTTTCCGGTTCGCTTGCTTTCAAGCGTTGTCGCACTGCATTAAGTCGTCGTATCTTGAGATAGCGCATCGGACTCACGCCAAATAAGTCTTTAAAACCAAAAGATAACGCACAACTGCTAGAGCCTAAATTTTCAGCTAGTTGTTTTAAAGTCAGAGGTTTTTTCAAGTTTGCTAACATTTTTTGCTCTGCTTGGGCAATCAACTTTGCTCTTCGGGAAGGTTTGAGGAAAGACTTAGAATTTAACTTGATAGGAATCTGACTAATTAACAAAGGAACGAAATCATCAGTAATGAGTTTTTCAATATGAGGGTTTTGAAACCAAGTCGGTTGGTGTACTGCTAACCAAATCAGTGGTTTCAGATAATCTTTAATTTCTTTCATCCCAGTTAGAGGCAAATTCACATGATTTTTATTCCGGAAATTATCGTCTAGATCGTGGCGTTGTAGTTGGTCTGCATAAGTATCAAAAGTTTTAACAGGGATAATAATGTGTGTCAATGCTCCACCTTGAGGAAATATGTCGTGTGCTTCAGTGTTATTGAAACCAAAAACAGTCCTTTGAGGTGCGACAGGGTGACGGAAGGAGTAATATTCCTTTTCATTCTCAGACCAAAGTATCGCAAAAGATATGTATTCCTTTCTACCCTCACCTGAAAATTGAAATCCCTGGTTCACCTGATTACATACGAAAAATAAGTCACCAACCTGAATCGACAAAAACTCAGCTTTAACAGAACCAGGGGTGAGTTGTATTATTTCCTTATTTTTATACTCAAAAAACTCTTTGAAATTCTCCACATCTCTAAAGGATTTGGAGATAATCTTCGGATTGCTCATCCCAGGAACATCTTCAGCTTGGACAATTCTACTATTGTTTGTATCTCTCAACACACTCATTTTTGGACTACCTTTTCAAAAAAATAATCAAACAACCTATAAGCAAAGCTAATTTTTTGAAAAAATTAGTTATTTAATTTATATAACTGAGAAAGTTATAATTTTCGCTCATTCACAGAGATAGCTTACTACTAAAGTAACTTTTAAGTCACAGAGTAGGGATGACCCACCGTGATTGAATTATGGCCTTGTAAGGCCAGGAAAATTAGCTTTGTTGAAAAGCTAAACAACAAAGTTTCCAAATATTAGTTTTGTTTATCAGGTTTTACCGATGATTTTGAATCGAATTGGGAGAATGATAGTGGTAGTGGCGATCGCTACCTCTCTCCTCCTGGGAAATATCATATTACCCACAGGCCCTGTTCTTGCTGAAAAAACAGAAAATACCTTTGATCGCGATGGAGATCCGGCCAGTGTCGGTCGGGAGTTTGACCCGGGCCTCCCGATAGAAAACTGTTTCTGGAAAACGACTCTTAGTGCCGACCCCTATCACAACGCCTTTTATCCAGATGCACACAGTGCCTATCCCGTTGCTTTATTTTCTCTGCCCGAGAACAGTCACGTTGAAATAACGGGTAAATTTCCTCACGCTCGTTCGATGACTTTTAGCGCCTACTTTTATGATCCAGACTCAGATACCTTAGTTAGCGGAGATCATCAGATCGTCGATTATGAGATCGAACCCGACGAGGGATCGACGAACCCTTTCAGAAACGGGAGGAATCGCACGGCCAACGATCGTTCCTATACGATGACATGGAAGGCCGAGAACCTGCCAACATTCAAACAACGCTTTGCAGAGGCTTTCCCAAACTGGGGGGAAAAGTTGCAACAGATCCCCGAAAATTCTCCAGACTTCAAAGAGGCACTTGTTAAAGTCTTACCCAAGTTGGTTGAAAAATTGCCCAAGATTCCCGAGGATCTTCCTGAATTTGAAGAATTATTTAGCGATGCTTTCCCCGATAAAGCAGAACAATTGAAGCTCGAACCCAATACTTTATACCTTGGGGAGAAAGAGTTCCCCAATATTGGGTATATCGTAGTAATGCGACTCTATGTCCCCGATAAGGGAACAAACCTGCTGGGGGATACGGAATTACCCGAGGCGAAAATTATCAGGGAAAATGGTAGGGTCATTGAGGGCGATGCACTCTGCAGAAACAAATACTCCAAGTTCAAAGGCAGTATGGGTAGTGTTTATCCAAGTCCAGCATTCGATCCAGTTGCTTATAAGGCAGAGCGCGATCGCACGGAGTGGTACAACCAAGACAGACCTGATAGTTGGCCTGCCCAAGATCCTCCCTACATCATCCGCGAGTGGACTGCAAAGTATAATTTCTGTGCTAACTTTGAGCAAGGCCCCGATAACGCAGATCAGTGCCCTCAACCTACAGATCCGAATGTTGGTTCCGGCGGATTTATCAATTCGACAACGGTTTATCTGACGACGTGGATGGATCGCAATTTTGGGGAAATCTTGGTCTTGCGAGGCAAAAAACCTAAGACTCCCAAGACCTATTTTGGTAATAAAATCTTTAATCCCACGAGGGATGCTGAAATGCGCTATTTTTCTTGGTCTACAGACGAGCCTCTGTCTCGATCACGAGTTATTGATAGCGTCTTTGACGAAGAGATGCCAGTGGATGAAAACGGTTATTATACCGTAGTTGTCAGTCGCCCATCCTATCGTCCGAAGAATGCAAATTATGAATGTGGTTATGCCTGGTTAGAGTTTCCAGCAGCCGGTGATGGGTTTGGGGATATGTACCTAGGCGAGCTCCGGAACCGTTGGCAAATGCAGATGAATGAGTTTGAATACGCACCCCAAAAGACCAAAATCCCTGGTGACGAACCGGAGGTTATGGGTGAGTATTTCCCCCAGGGTACATATTATAAGACTCCTGAACAGTTTGACGAGGCTTTTCCGTGTAAGTCATAACCAGTTCCATTACCTGTTCACTAGCGCGATCCTCTATCGCAATTGCTTGAACTAGCTTTGAGGGTGGGCATTGCCCACTCTCTTTACCAAGACAACATACTTTACAAAAACCGATCTTCAAACAATTTAGTTTTAGGACTTAAAGAGTATGACACAAACAACACAAAAGCTACAAAGTGCAGAAGTTGATTTTGCAACGGTTGCAAATGTCGTTGATTTAGATGTTCTAGTTAAAAATACTCATGAGGGAAAAGGGGTATTTGCAGCTCGAAATTTTCAGAAAGCAGAAGTTGTTGTGATTGGCAAACCTGTTAAGTTTGTTCCTGAAAGAACATGGTTGCAGGACTGCCACTTATTTTTTCCTTTGATCGATCGGTTTAGAAGTTAAAACTAAGTGTAAACGAGCATGAATCAAACTTAACTCCGCCAAACCTAAATCTAGACTGCCATCCAAAACCACCCCAGTATTAATGATTCGGTCTAATAATTCCAATATAGAAGGACTTTCAGATTTTTCTCCTGGATAATACTCTCCCGACTTGGGCAACAAAGTACCAATTTCACCCAAATCCAAATTCAAATCTTCGGGGTCAATATCAAATACCTCGCACAGTTTAATCACCTGTTCTTCCAACTGTCGCAAACTTTCAGCCGCACGGTCTAATTCTTCATCACTCAACATTTCTGCATCCATTCGCCGAATCACCTGAGCTTCCATTAATTGCCGTACCAACTCAATAACTGTTAGCAACAATGGAGCTAACCCTGCTTCAGAGCTACTTTTTGATTTGCCAATAGGAATTATTGAGGGTTCTTCTGGAGATGGTTGTGGAGACATAAGAAATAAAGTGTGGGGAGTAATTTCAGTTATCAGTTATCAGTTATCAGTTATCAGTACCTCTGGCGGAAGCAAGAAGCTTGAAATCTGACAATATTCCCTTTTTTATCCCCTAAAAAGGGGAGGCTTTAGAGCCAAATTTTTCGGTAATTTTTTTCCCCTTGCTAACCAAGAAAATGAGCGTCATTTCAGTTATCAGTTATCAGTTATCAGTTATCAGTACCTCAATGGAATAGGGAGACAAGAAAATAGTGAATTTTCTTTTTTTTTAATCCCCTTGAAAGGGGAGACTATTGACCTAATTTTCTGGTCAGGAATTACTTCTAAATTCTGAATTCTAAATTCTAAATTCTAAATTCTAAAACGTTCTTTGAAGGCGAAATGTTTTTGGAATGTTGCTCTAATATCTTTTATAGCACTACGCAAATAGGTTAGGACATTTTTAAATCTTGTTTGCGCAGCATTCCGTAGGAAAACCCTTTTACAGTCTTCTGTTCCCTGTTCCCTGTTCCCTATTCCCTCTTCAAGTAGCGCTATACAAAAACAACTTCTGACTTCCCCTCCTGGGAGGGGGAGGGGCGAGGGGTGGGTTGACTTCTGACTTCTGACTTCATTAAGACTTCTTTGTACGACGACTACTCCGCTTCACAGTTTTCTGTTCAACTTCTACTGGAAAAAACTCTTGTAAAACCTCTTGAAGTTTCTCCATAGCTTCCCCCCTGGGTAAACTAGCTCGCGATATTAATATATCAGCACAAATATCTTGAAAATTAGGATCTTGAGCATTCACAGGAACATCATGGTCGTGACAAACCTTGGCAATAATTAGGCAGGAACGCAAACCACCTAATTTTTCTTCCCCCACTGTTGTGCGAAAAGTACGCACTAGGTTAACTATAGTTTCAGCTTTTTCAGCGTCTATACCTGTTTGCCGTATAACTATTTCCTGTTCAGTTAAAGCATCAGGTTCTCCCATATTAATTGTAACCACCCGGTCTAATAAAGCATCCTGAGTAGAATGAACTCCGTGATACTCTTCAGAGTTGGAAGTTAAAATTACTCTAAATCTGGGATTAACTTGAATATATTCCGAGCGGTCTTGGTTAGGTGGCAAAACTAACATTTTCTCTTCTAAAACGGAGAGTAAAATATTGTTTACCTCCGGACGGGAACGATTAAATTCGTCATAAACTAGAGTAAAACCTTCTTTACAAGCTAAGGTTAATCGAGAGTCAACCCAATGATGTTTCAGTTCATCCTCAACTTTTAATACGGTATGGATATAATTATCCACAACTTTTTTCCTAGTATATCCAGATTGATTACCTATTAAATCTGAGGTTTTAAATTCGTCATCCCCAAACATTAAAACAATGGGTTGACGACGTAGATGAGCAAGGTGTAATGCAAGGGTTGTTTTGCCTACTCCTGCGGGACCCCGTAAATGAACTGAATAGCCAGATTTTAAATAACGCAAAGCACGTTGAGCTACACGTTCAACACCGGGGGTGCTGACAAATTGTTGGGTGAGACATTAAGTACAGTAGTCATTTTCAGTTATCAGTTATAACAGGGAATAGGGAATAGGGAATAGGGAATAGTTATGAGATGTAGGTTGGGTTGAGCGTTAGCGTTTCGCTGCGCGACATGAAAAGCGCAGCTTATCCGGAGGATAAACCCAACAAAATGTTAATGGTGTTGGGTTTCATTCTTCAACCCAACCTACGTCTTCTAACAAAACCCCTATAATACCAACAATCAAGGATGAAAAACAACAAGTAATTATCAATTATCCATTATCAATTATCAATTATTTAGACGTAGTCTATAAAAATACTAAAGGATTAATCTATATTCAAGATTTGTACTCTAAAGGCAAAGCAAGTAATCTCTATACCCTAGATATAGAATCAGGAAAAACAGTCTTAATTGGTTCTATAGGTATGCATATAGTTGATATTGCTTTTTGTGTAAATATACTCTATGGTATTCGGTGGCGTGACCAAAAAACAACAGATTTAGTCAGAATAAATCCCACTACTGCCAAAACTACAATTATTGGTAAATTAGGTAATAGTAAAGTAGCTAGTTTAGCTTTTTATAAACATAGAAAAACTCTCTATGCAATGGGCTATTAAATATTATTAATAGTAAATGTAAAGACTGGTGCAAGAAGAGTTATTAGGTCTGATAAATCTTATTCTCCTTTTTATTTTGGTGGTTTAGCTTTTGATAGTAAGGGCAGAGCATATTCAGATTTTGGTAATAATAATAATCGGCAAAGATACCTGATGCGACTTAATCATAATGGTACTCCTATTGCTGTTGGTGGTGCTAGTGGAATTAAAAATTCTGGTAGTCTAGATTTTTATGGTGATGAATTATTTGCTATATTTAATAGTCAATTTTTTAAGTACGATTTAATTACTGGTAAAGCAAGGTTGGTAACTTATACAGAACATAATGTTCCTTGGGCTGGAATGAGTGTAAAATTGCATCCTAGTATAAATAAAATGTCTTAAATTTGAGTTAGAGAATGAAAGAAAGTAATCAATTTTTACCTATAATAAGTTTTTAAAATTGTATAAGCTACCTATCTTTATCATTATTTACCTTTTTTGATTTAATATTTATTTCTTCTTCTTTATTCCTGATTCCTTTGTGATATATTAAATCAAATAACTAAAATGTTAAAATTTTAGGATTTAGATGTTTATTTGAGAGGTATTGAGTGATGAGGGATCTTAGTAATGTTCCGATACATTTGCTGAATCACGAACATTATCGTCAAATGTTAGTTCGTGATGGTCAACGTCGTTTTAATGAGTGGCGTACAGAATATCTCAGATATCGGCAAGAGTTTCTCAAGGATCAGCGACGTCGAATTCGGGAACTAGAAAATTTGCGTGAGTCTATTTATCAATATCATAAACGTCGTTTCCGGGAGTCTCGGAGAGAATTTTTGCGTTATCAGAATAAATTCCTGAATGAGATGCGCCGTTATTAGATTGATATTTTTCCACTCCAAATTAATTCCGTGGGATGGAAATTTCTTTTCCTCTAAATTTCAATTGGTCTAGTTGTTCAAATATAGCACTACGCAAATAGGTTAGGACATTAATAAAATTGAGATCTTTTACAACCAATAGTTTTGACTTGAGTTGATAGCGGATAGCTGAATGCTTACAGCTATACAAGGTAGAGATTAACTATAGCATTAACAAATAATGATTATACGAAAAGCTTTAGATTCTGATTTAGACGATGTTCTGTCTGTCGAACACGCGGCATTTGATTCAGACGAGTGTGTTGAAATTGTGCAACTGCTTCTTGGGGACGATAGTGCTAAACCTATTATTTCCCTGTTAGCTTTCCAAGAAAATAGAGCTGTAGGACACATTATGTTCAGTAAAGCTCGTCTGGAACCTAACACAGATAGTCTAGAACCCAACGCTCCCTTATCAATTTCAATTCTTGGTCCCCTAGCAGTTATGCCTGATGTTCAAAAACAAGGTATTGGCGGTAAACTTATTGAAAATGGATTAAATATTTTATCGAAATTTGGAGTGGATTTAGTTTTTGTCCTCGGTCATCCCACATATTATCCACGTTTCGGATTTAAACCAGCAGGGAATCTTGGGTTTGAGCCTTCCTATTCCATACCAGAAAAAAATGCAGATGCTTGGATGGTTCAAGAATTGCGTCCGGGAATGATTGGAAATTTCAGTGGAAAAATTATCTGTGCAGATAGTTTGGATGATCCTAAATATTGGCGGGAATAGGATTAACGAAGTCAGAAGTCAGTAGGGGCGAATGGCATTTGCGCTCCGCAAAGCTCCGAATGGCGTCCTCACTAGATTTAGTGTCCGTGCGTAAGTCCAGATAAAATCTGGTAGCATTGGTATTAAGAACAACTAAAGGTAGGATTAGTTATGAGCGAAACAACAGTAAAAGTAGAACTACCACCACCTTTTCCAGACCATACTCAATTACCAGATGAAGACGGAACCTTTGTGAAAAATTTCCAGGAACATCCCCAAAGTATTCTGTTAACTGATTCCATCGGACAAATTTTACAACAGCGACACCCCGATGGAAATTATGCTATTGGGCAAGACTGTGGCATCTATTGGCAGAAACGGAACCTCCAGAAAAAGGCGCGGAAGCACCATATTGGTTTTATATTCCTGATGTACCACCTTTATTGAATGATAAGTTTCGTCGTTTCTATTGTTTGTGGCGAGAATATATTGCTCCTCTGTTTGCTCTGGAATTTTCCAGTGGTGATGGTTCAGAAGAATTAGACAAAACTCCTTTATCGGCTTCTGCTGAGGGAGAAACAACAAAACCAGGTAAATTTTGGGTTTACGAACGCATCATTAGAATTTCCTACTACGGAGTATATATTATCAAAAACAATCAATTACAAATGTATTGTTTTGGTAATGGTGGTTATAAAAAAATGTCTCCTAACGAACGGGGGCACTATTTCATTGAACCTCTGGGAGTAGAATTAGGGATATGGCACGGTTCCTATCAAAATCAAACTCTATCTTGGTTACGTTGGTGGGACAAAGATGGTAATTTGTTGTTAACAGGAGCAGAAAGGGCAGAACTAGAAAAAGCTCGTGCTGAACAAGCTGAACAACAGGCTCAACAGGAACGTCAACGAGCTGAACAAGCTGAACAAGCACGAATAAATGCTGTTTCTCAACTATTAGCAACAGGAATGGATGTGGCACAAGTTGCACAAATTCTTAATTTCACTGTTGAGGAAGTGAGAGAAATTTCTGACAGTTATAGCTGAAGTCAGAAACCAGAAGTCAGAAGTTAAGTTCTTTAGTTTAATAATCAGAACTTGGGCGATCGCTCTATTTTGAGGGTGAGTTGCCACCAAGTTAAATTTTCCTGTACCTAGAAATTATCCTGAAAATTAGAGTAATATAGAATCCTGCTGAAAAGTTGTCATTGTGATGATAGGAAGCAATCTCGCACAACCCCTGAGATTGCTTCCTTCCACGGAGTAACCGTCGCAATGACTTGGAATAACAAATCATCCGGATTTAATATGATGTCCTGGAATGGAATAGCAGTTAAATTTACCAAGAATTATATATGGCCACCAGATTAATTGAATTAGAAGATGGTATTTTAGTTGAGGCAGAAGTCCCAGAGAATGAAGCCAAACCTATTTCTACTAATCTTATTAAAGAAGTTAAGTCTAGTTTTGCTAAAGTTAAACCTATATTAATTAGTATTAGTCGTCCTATTGCTGAAGCTTGGCAAGAAATTAATAAAGATATGGAAATTGAACAAGCTGAAAAAGTCAGAGAATGAGTAATTTAGAAGAATTTATTGTTTTAATTACCAGTGCTAGTGACAACTCTTTCAAAGCAGATGTTATTGGCACTGGATTTGCTTTTTATCGAGAGGATAATTATACTTATTTGCTAACCTGCGCTCATGTTATTGAGGATGTGGGTGGTGAGGAAAATGTTTTGGTTAATAATATTCCAGCAAAAGTTTTAGCAATAGGAGATATTACGGGTTTTGATTTAGCAGTGTTGGGAGTTGAAAAGCTGAATGTGCCACTTTTCCATTTAATAAGTTTATCTGAAGCAAAAAATCGAAACTTTCGGACAGCAGGTCATTATCTCTATGGTGAAGAGAAAAAAATCTTGCTGGAAACTGTTGATGGAACTTTTGGGAAAAAGCGTTTCGTTCGTCAAAATGATGAAAGAGTGGCAGTTTGGAATTTGTTAGTTGATGAAGGCGATCGCCTCCGTAGAGGTTATAGTGGCGCACCTGTTGTTGACTGGGGAACTGGTCATGTGTTGGGTATAGCTACCAATATGAAGAAAGATGGAGCGGAGGGGTTAGCTATTTCTATAGAAGCTTTGAAGAAAATTTGGCCTCAAATGCCTCCTGCTATTTCTTATTTTTACCAAGAAAAATTTGATGTGATAACGGTAAATAACAAAGGTGAAGAAATTGAGCGTCGTTCCAATGAAGCAGTATTTTTTACTGAAGATTTGGGTAATGGTATGGTGTTGGAAATGGTGGCTATTCCTGGTGGTACTTTTCTTATGGGTTCGCCGAAAAATGAAGTCGGAATATATGGCGAAAGTCCTCAACATAAAGTTACTCTGCAACCTTTTTATATAAGTAAATACCCTGTTACTCAAAACCAATATCAAGCCATTATGTTTGAAAATCCCTCTCACTAAATAGAAAACTGTTCCGGAACATATTTTGAAGTTGAGACAGCTATAGCTAATCTGCGATAGTAACCTGTTGCGATAAATAACCAAAAATAGAAAACTGTTCCGGAACATATTTTGAAGTTGAGACAGCTATAGCTAATCTGCGATAGTAACCTGTTGCGATAAATAACCAAAAATAAAAAACTGTTCCGGAACACATTTTGAAATTGAACCAACTATAGCTAATCTGCGATAGTAACCTGTTGCGATAAATAACCAAAAATAGAAAACTGTTCCGGAACACATTTTGAAATTGAACCAACTATAGCTCATCCACTATAGTACCCTGTTCCAACAGAGATATTGCTTTGAATTTCAGCACAAATAAAGGAAGAAGTAATAAACAAATCGAGAAAAAAAGGAAAAACAATCGAAATTGGTATTATTAGGATTGGAGAAGTTATTTTTAGATATAATTTGCAGCCTTTTTTTGTAGCATTATTTTTTCACGCTTGGTATTAAGTGTTCTAGAAATTAAAAATCACCAAATTTTATATAGGAATTCGTCTGGAGTTTGGTAATAGTCCGGATTCAGAGTTATTTTTATTGTTTAATATAGTTATACCTATTTTGACCCTAACTTTAGATCACCTGACAATGAATAATCAAACTAATGCTCCTGTTAATACCGACAATTATTTATTAAGAAGCGTACACACAAATAACTTCCCCAAAATTTTAGACCAGTTAGGCATTTCTTTAGTTGTCTCCACTTATCAAGCAGGTAAATTAATCGTATTGCGTGCCGATAATAGGGTAATTAATACTCATTTTCGCACCTTTAATAAACCCATGGGATTAGCAGCAACTCACGAAAAAATTGCCCTGGGAACTGCTTATCAAATTTGGGATTTTCGCAACGTTCCAGCAGTGGCAGAAAAAATCGAACCACTAGGTAAACATGATGCTTGTTATTTACCGAGAAATATTCATATAACTGGAGATATTGATATTCACGAAATGGCTTGGGCAAAGAATGAATTATGGTTTATTAATACTCGTTTTTCTTGTCTCTGTACTCTTGGTCATCCTAATAGTTTTGTACCTAGATGGAGACCTCCTTTTATTAGTGGATATGACTTAACAGACCGCTGTCATTTGAATGGATTATGTTTAAAAAATGACCTACCAAAATATGCTACAGCTTTAGGAGAAACTGATATTGCTGCTGGTTGGAGAAATAATAAAGCTAATGGTGGGATATTAATGGATATAGAAACAAATGAAATATTGATGCGGGGTTTATCTATGCCTCATTCTCCTAGATGGTATCAGGAACAATTATGGTTATTAGAATCAGGAAATGGGAGTTTGGCAAAAGTTAATTTAAACGAGAGAAAATTAGAAACTATTGCTAAGTTGCCTGGGTTTACTCGTGGTATAGATTTTTGGGGAAATTTAGCATTTATTGGTTTATCACAAGTTAGAGAAACTGCTGTTTTTACTGGGATGCCAATTACTCAACTTCAGGAAAGAATATGTGGGGTATGGGTAGTAAATATTTTAACTGGAGAAACTATTGCTTTTTTAAGATTTGAAGAAGGAGTTCAAGAAATATTTTCTGTGGCAGTTTTGCCGAATATTCGCTTTCCTGAAATTATTGAATGGGATGAAAATTTACTTGCTAGTTCTTATGTTTTACCGGATGAAGCTTTAGCAGAAACAGTACAACCAGCTTCAGAAATAGCCAAATCGGAAACTCATTTAATCAAAGGAAATCAGTTCTATCAAGAAGGTAAATTAGTAGAAGCGATCGCTGAGTATCAAGAATGTTTGAAGTTACAACCGGATTTGACGAGAGCTAAATATAATTTGGGGGTAGCTTTAGGAGATAATCAACAGTATGAAGCAGCAATTAATGTTTTACAACAGGTAATTAGGACAGAGCCAGATAATGCGGATGCTCATAACAGTCTTGCTTATGCTTATAGTCAAAAAGGTGAATTAGCAGCAGCAATTAAACATTATGAAGAGGCAATTAATCTTAATGGTAGTTTTGCCAAAGCTCATTTTAATTTAGGCATGACATTGTTGAAAAATGGAGATTTTAAACGGGGATTTGCTGAATGTGAATGGCGTTGGAAAACTTCAGAATTTACTCCCTTTCAATGTCCTCATCCCCGATGGAAAGGGGAAGATATTATGGATAAAACTTTGCTAATTCATACCGAACAAGGAGCAGGAGATGCTATTCAATTTATTCGCTATATTCCTCTAGTGGCAAAACGCTGTCAACAGATTATTTTGGTATGTACGCCAGAGTTAATTCCTATTTTTAAAAGTGTTCCAGGAATTGATAAATTAATGCCACCAGGAGAACTACAATTATCAGAATTTGATATCTATGTACCCTTGATGAGTTTACCTTATATTTTTGACACAACTTTAGAAACAATTCCTGTTGAAATTCCTTATTTAAGATACCCCAATACTAACTCTATTAACCTTCCCGACGCGCTATATAAAGTAGGTATTGTTTGGGCAGGGAGTCCTACTCATAAAAATGACCATAATCGTTCCTGTAAATTAACTGACTTTTTACCAATTTTGCAAGTACCTGGAGTAAAATTTCATAGTCTGCAAAAAGGAGAAAGAACTCAAGAATTAACTAAAATATCTGCCAATATTCAGATAGAAGATATGAGTTCTCAGTTAAATAATTATGCTGATACAGCAGCAGTAATAGATCGACTAGATTTGGTAATTACTGTTGATACTTCTGTGGCACATTTAGCAGGAGCATTAGGTAAACCTGTATGGACTTTATTATGTTTTAATGCTGATTGGCGTTGGTTACAGGAAGGAGAAAATACTCCTTGGTATCCAACAATGAAATTATTCCGTCAGTCTCAGTCAAGGGAGTGGCAAGAAGTAGTTGAACAGGTACAAGTAGAGTTATGGGAAATGATGGGAAAAAAAATGATTATAAGTGTGAAGTAGAACCTTAAATTAAGAGATGGGGAGATGGGGAGATGGGGAGATGGGGAGATGGGGAGATGGGAGCATTTTTCTACCTGCTTGGTGCGCTACTAGGTGCGCCGTGCGACATCGCGGGACTGCATCCCCTTTTTCCCCTATTCTCGTTCTTGAATTTCCGAAACTTGTGAGGACTGAGGACCCCTGGATATTCAAGAGATAAACGACCCGATTTAAAGCAATTTATCATGGATTTAATTTGCGCAAACGATGGAGATGTACCATTGTGGATGAGAATTGGGTCGGGAAATGAATCTGACCAAAAACAGTTTGTACTAGCCATGAAAGAGTTTAAAAATCAGTTAAATTTTGACAGTTTAATGGTGGCAGATAGCGGGACTTTAGCAAATTTCAAACCCAAACAAACCCCAACCTCTCTTTATGAGCGGTAAATACGTCGATGTTTTCATCTAACCACTTGATAAAACGGTAAGATATCGCTGTATGAAATGCTTCTAAAGTATCAGTAAAAGTCTCTAAAGTTTTGTTAGCTCAACGCCTTCTTATGCCTCCTGTTAACTGATGCCAGATAATAAATGTATAAGCACAAAATACTAAAGTAAAATGCCTTTTCAAGCTTCTTTGATCTCTGACTTGATATTCTCTTAGCCCTAGCCATCCTTTGGCTTCTAATCACGAAAACTTCCACCCAATTTCTCTGAGAGTAAGTAGAAAATATCCAATCTGAAGTTACACATTTGTGTTCTATATTAGTAATATAATAGTTAATATTAGTGGCATCAGAAAAACTTTTGACATTCATAACGATAGCTATAGTTTTTTGACCTGACATCCGAGACAGTTCTACTTTTAATGTGGCCACCAAAACTTCTGTAGTATGATTTGTACTTAGTTGAACTAAGTGAAAAGCTTTTTGAGGTATACTTTATGCTAGCTTGTCTAATCTAATTTCTTCTTTAATGTTATCCTGTTTTTTGATGATTACTTTTCTATTTTTAGCTAATCCTCCTATATAAGTTAAATTTCTTTTCTCTAGTTGATTTAAGAATGATGTATTGTTATAATAGCCTCCATCAATTAACACAATTTCTGGTTTGTTTCCTCTAGACAAAAATTGATCTACTAGAGACATTGCTAAGTCTGGTTTCTTGACAAATTCTGGGTCTTTTTTCCCTTTGGAAAAGAATCAGCTTTCTGATACAAAGCTATGTCTAAAGGTAGACTTTTAACTCCATCATAAAGATGAGTTGTCACCACGACTATACTATTATCTGTTTTTCCTATTTCTCCTATATATTGTCGCCCTACTCCTGCAGTTAAATTACCACTTCTTGCTCCGTCTTTACGCCGAGGTTTCCTCGGCGCAGGCGGTGCGCTTTTTCTGTGGCCTGAATCGTCTATAATTAAAGCAAATGAACGAGAAGGTTTTGTTTGGCGACATTCCCACATCACTTGAAGACGACGCTCCCATACCAGCATCTACTGACCAGTTGGCTCGAACTAGGAAATGTCGTAATTTGTGGTATGACAGACCTATCGTGTTGTTTGATATCTGAGACAAGTTTTTTCTCTGGCTTTCTCCTAATAATCCTCCTATATAGTTTCTAAACCCTGTTTTTTGAGCTTTTGTCTTAAATACATTGTTAAAGTGATTTGCTTACGCAACGCTACCGCGAACGCACCATCCATGGAAACAAGAGGGCATGGCCACTGAAGTTGTTTCTTTCATTGGACTTTCCCCAGGGAGTAATTAACGTAAAAGACTTGTCAGGTATATATTATCACCTTTTTTTTACCTTTTTTTCACTAAAGTCCCGGCTTCTTACCCTATACTATAAGTCTAAATACTTACTCAAGTTTCCCTCTCTTTATGTACTACATTTTGTCGTGGGGAATGTGGGTTTTAGATTTAATCAGCAAGCCCTAAATATAAATACTGAGAAGTCTGACATTTTTGACTCTGTCAGAACTTCAAAATAAGATGCGTTTACCCTGGTCTAAACTCCAGCTTAGAACTGCCAAGGGTTCCAGGGGTCAAATTCGGTATAGACGATCATCCCCCAAGCGATAGCACTTGTAATGGGTGAAAAAACTAATAGCCAGCGCACATCAAACAGATTCAGAAAATCGAATATCATTATCCTCTCCTTGTTCTTGAGTAATTTTTTGTAACTGGTGTAAAACAACTGCTCGATTCCGTTGGGCACCTGCATAATTATGACTAATTGCCAACGCGCGATCAAACGAACTTAACGATTCCTGATAACGTTTCAGGTTAAATAAAACGTCTCCTTTGTTATTCCAAGCTAAAGCAGCTCCTCGTATTCCCCAACGACCATCCCCCTTAAGGGCTAATTCACAAGAGACAAGAGCTTGATTATATTCCCCTAAACGACTTAATACACCACACCGATTAGCTAATCCAAGGGAATATTCTGGATTAATTAACAGTGAATGATCGTAAGCCATAAGAGCTGCCTTATCACGTCCTCGAACAAACAATTTTTGCCCTAAATTATTCCAAGCCACAAAATCAAATGAATGGGCAATCACTGCACAATAATTGTCTTCAATTTCTGTCAGATCGGATGATTCCAAACAATCGCTTCTTAGAGTATTAACAAAATCAAACCGATCTTCTATAAATGACTCTTTTAATTGAGACAAATTTTCTTCAGATAGGCGAGAAATAACTACCTCTGAATTTAAGTCATTTGAGAAGAAGTGATGAAAGACTTGAGCATTAATAACTTGAGCATTGATGGCTTGAACGTGTGAAGTGAAAAATAACCATAAACTTACTGTGAGTGGCACTATCCATGTTCCTGCAATAGTTCTCATCAGAAACCCCATAATTATTACATAAAAAATACAAACAGGTTCTAAGGTTTCAACACAAACTTTATCGGTCGAACCCTTTTATAGAGTACATAACCCATCTCATCTTTATCATATACATTCAGCTTACCAAATAGAGAATCTACTGTGCTAGAAAAAACTCTGGAATCAACTGACGAAATCTTAGATGAAACACTACTCAACTTTTCAATGCACGAACTAAAATCAACAAATTCTGGCTGACCTCCAGACAGCGCTAGCGTTGGTTCACCTCCCCCAGTCAAAGGTATATCTTGAAATTCACTGATATCGTAAACTTTCTTATCGCACAGTGTTTCCTCAGTATGTTCAGCTCCAGAATAGGGAGAAACATACTTAAATGTGAACTTAGCTCCTTCAATCCTACTCAAGGGAATAGGCTCTCCTAACCCTTGCTGATCCGACATCTCACGCAATGCTTCCTGTAAAGCTGTATCACTGAATATAAGTTGACCTGTTAGGAGGCCGTCTCGCTTCATATTCCCTTCTGTTTTAAATGACAGGGTTTTTGCAGATGCAGATGTAATATCCAGTGTCAGACACAATACTAAAGAAATGGCAATCGCAAGCAATCTCCTAAAGCATCGACTAAACATACTTTAAAAGTCTCCACAACTCATTATTTCAATTTCCTCAAGTGTTTCCTCGACAAAACTAGGTTTGACGAATTCAACGATCGTTCCCCTGCTGACAAAGATAGATTCTAAAGGTTAGGCTGAACCCATCAAACCAAATATTTACCGAAACTTCGGATATTAAGTTATCTTTCAGGAGGCACAAGTTACCAATTGATAATTAATCCCCAGAGGTTTAAAGCTTCTCCTTTTAAGAAGAAAAAAGCGGTCTAGGGATGGATGGGTTTCCTAACCATATCCAATCGACCAAGAGAAGAAATCTGATTTCCCTATATTTAATTCCGTAACAGTTTTAACCAGAGGTAATTATCCATTATTAATTATTCATTAATGGATAATGAAATGACCTTAACCCAACCCGATCGCTAATTGGTTAACGAGTAAAGAAGCTCTGCAACTCTTGAAGTGTTGGCTTACCAAAGTTGATTACATTCCAAATAATCGAAATGATAATTGGAAGCAACACCAGTGATAAACGGGAATCAAGCCCAAAAACTTCAATCTGGATAGGCAACCAGTCATCGCGAGTAATAAACTGCATAGAAGCAATAGCTCCTAGAAACCAGACAGTCGGAATACCTAAGGCATGAATTGCTAGCCATCGAACTGTGTATATCGGGTAGTTTACTGCTGGTTTATTGGGTTGAATCGGAACGTTAGTTGTCATAAGATTAAATCCTCAAATTAATTTACTTCAGTGCTGGGGCTTGCTCATCAACTTGTTGTTGCAAAAAATACTGATCGAGTTGCTTTTTTGCCTCAAGCCGATTTTCAATAATTGGCAAATTCTCCTGACCCGTCATGAGGTAATACTCATTCGGACGGGGAGTACCAAATACATCATAGGCAAGCCCTGTTCCCACAAATAACCAGCCAGACAAGAAAATTGCTGGAAAATTCACAATGTGCAGTAACCAAAACTGTGGATCGGTTACAATATCTCCTAAAGGACGCTCTCCAGTTGAACCTGCCATAAATCTTCTCCTGCTTTTTAAAATTGACTTGAAAACCTGCTGGAACAATTATTTGGAAAATTTTGTATTTTCGATAGAACGTTCTAACTTCTTATCAAATTGCCAGCCTAGATATGGAATATCAGAGTTACAAATTTTGTAATAGATATACTATAGATTAAATAATAATTATTATCAATAAGTTTGGAGATAAAATTTTTTTTTGATTATTGACTTAGCTTTTAAACAAGTTTGTAAAACTTTGCTATAAAAGATTTTCAGAGTATTTTTATTATATTTTCTGCCCAATCCAGAGTGCCATAACAGTAAAGTTATTAGAAATATTTCTTAACAATTTTTAGGTAAATGTGGAGTTCTTGCTTCGAGGGCAATAATTTTAATCCACATCTTGAAGTACAAAATGTAACACAAGTCACTCATTCATCAGAACAAGACATATATGGCAGTACTTTCTTTGGTTAGGACAATATAGCGCTGTGCGCAGGCAACAGGCAACAGCGGTGCGACCCCGCGACGATGCCAGCTCGCTTGCGGTCAGACCCCGCGACGACGCCAGCTCGCTTGCGGAATGCTGACCAAGAGAGGGAATGCGCACCAAGAGAGGCAACAGCTCATCTGGGGGAATAAATTGCCGTTTGCGCAGCATTCCGAAGGAATAATATAAAACTTTTAGCTATTTAGCCCCTCCTGCAATTTGTAAATATACCAGCGCTCATTGCTATAAATTTGAATAAAAAGGGAGCAGGGAGTAGAAATATAGAGGAATGTCTGCTTCCTGATTACTATAATTTTAGAACAGTAATGTCAGCAGATTATTTTGGTATGTACGAATGCTGATTGGCGTTGGTTACAAGAAGTAGAAAATATCTCTTGGTATCCCACAATGAAATTATTCCGTCAATCTCAGTCAAGGGAGTAGCAAGAAGTAGTTGAAAAGGTACAAGCAGAGTTATGGAAAATTATGGAAAAAAAAATGATTATAAGTGTGAAGTAGAACTTTAAATTAAGTATTAATTTAAAGTTTTATAGCAATTCCTATACTGGTGAGGTACAAAATTTTAGGTTTGAGGGAACAGGGAATAAAAAGATAAAAAGATAACTGTATCTCACTAATTTGAGAAACGCTATATATTATGTCCGCTTAACTAATGAGAATAAAGTTCTAAAGTTCTGAGGTATTATACCAAAGTGTAGATATCCCTACCTTTTGAACGGCTATATCGACCTTGGCAATAACCAAAAACTTTAATTAATATTTTGTTATCAAAATTTACAGCTTATAGCTGAGTAAAACTGTGTAGCAAAAATATTACTTCTAAAAATTTTCATCTCAGGACTTAGGAGATTTTTATATGCGGATTTCTCAAGTTACTCCTTTATGGGAAAAAATTTTTCCCGTTGGCTATAGTGGCATTGAATTAATAGTAGCTTCCTTGACAGATGAATTAGTTTGCTGTGGGCATGAAGTTACTCTATTTTCCCCTGTTCAAAAATTAATAAAAAACAAGGGGATTTACTAAAAATAAAATTTTTTCTTCTTTCATTTTTTAAGCTCTATCTTTAAATTAAACTTCATATTTGATATCTAAAGGAGTCTTTATTATGTCAGCAGAACATGATTGGAAGATACTTTATCAAAAAACACAAGAGCAGATTAAACAGCAAGAATTATTACTCTATGCACTGTATCAACAACGTACTTTTATCCGGTCACAAATTTTAGAACAAGCACTAAACAAAAGTAATGAAACAAATAATTCTTTTAAGTGTTAAGTAAAAGCTTAAGTCAAGTATTAAGTATTAGGTAGTGAGCAGGGATATTTCATAGAACATCCCTACATTATACTAACGTAAGCATTCAGCTATTAGCTGTCAGCTAGCCTCCTCCGGAGGAACTGCGGACTTCAGCAACAAGACTCTCTCATATAGGACAGTGTTTAAATTAATATAGACTTTAAGGATAAGGAAGGCAACTTTTGTAGTAAGACAATGAATAAAGCTTTGATCCTAAACTAAAAGCAATAGCTAATAGCTGATGGCTGACCGCTGAATGCTTACATACTAACTTTTACAGAGAGAAAGTTTAGGGTAGATGAGAAAAGGTTGAATCTTGCATCCTCATAAAGTATCTTTGATAACCGAATCTGGTATGACCACTCAGCTTCTCTACTGAGTCTAAATTCCTCAATACAAAGAGATAAATATTAAGTATGAAGAAAATTAAAGCCAAGAAAAATCAAAAAATTAATCAAGTAGAGAATGGTTTAGTGGCATTACAAGAATATGAACTAGAAAGTGTGGTCGGAGGATTTCTTCCTCCAGATTTAGAAGATTTAATGAATAAAAGTAAGGAGAATCCAACTTCCCCTAGTATTGAAAATAATAGGTGGCGGAATTTAGCTTAATATTTACCGAATAATTAAAGTTTAATATAAAATCCGGATAATTAAATTTACTTCCCAAAAACAGAAATAATGCTATTAACTGAACTGTATTATTTACCGAATAATTAATAATTAATAATTAAATAATTATGGTTTAAAGCCTCCCCTTTTAAGGGGAAAAAAGCGGTTGAGGGATGGCGAGGTCCCCTCACCATATCCAATCACGGTCGTTAGCGTAGCTTCCCGTAGGGTGGGATGGCGATCTTCGGAGCGGCTCTGTCAAGAGCGGGTCTCGGAGCCATATCCAATCGAATCAAGAGAAGAAAAAATTTTCCCTACTGCGTCAATCATCTTCTTTTCAAGGAGAGGTAATTATTAATTATTAACTGTTAATTATTAATTTTTGAATGTTGCCCACCACGAAGCATAAGTAATTTTTTGTCGTAGCAAAAACCATTGTAAAGCAGTTAAAATTACTCAAGTTATCAAAATTTTCAAGAAATAACCTAATGGTAATGGGTATGGAGGCCAGTCATTTTCTTGTAAAGGCACTTCAAAAATAATCACAAATGCAGCAAAAGTAACGACCCCCAAAATAGATAAACCTATAGGCAAAGCTATAATATTGGTAATTACCCATTGCCATACCAAGGGATATCAATATCTCATAAACCATGCTTGTATTCAGATGTTGGCCAAGCATAAAGTTAATATTGGGATTATTAGTTACCCTTCTTCCTTATTCCTTCGAGTTAATAAATATGACTACTTGTACAAACTGTGGACATAACAATACTATTGCCTCTCGCTTTTGCTCTAACTGTGGTGCTTTTCTAGAGGAAATAAAACCCTTTCAAACAGCATCTACGGAATTAAAACCAGGAAGTAAATTAAGAAACCGCTACATAATTATTCGTCAAATAGGTCAAGGTGGATTTGGCAAAACTTACTTAGCAGAAGACACAGGTAGATTTAAGCAAGCAGTAGTTTTAAAACAATTAACACCAGGAAACCAAGGCACTGAATTTATACAAAAAGCGGAGGAACTTTTTCACCGAGAAGCAATGATATTACATCAAATTAATCATCCTCAAATCCCCCGTTTTTGGGAATTTATTCGGGAAAATAAATGTTTGTTTTTGGTGCAAGATTTTATTGAAGGGCAAACTTATGAATCTCTGCTTAGTCAACGTCGGCGACAAGGTAAATTTTTTAGCGAAGTTGAAATAATTGACTTTATTCGTCAAATCTTACCAGTTTTAAATTATCTACATAGTCGAGGAATTATTCATCGAGATATTGCTCCTGATAATATTATTTGTCGGGCAGAAGATGGGTTACCAATTTTAATTGATTTGGGTGGAGTAAAACAAATTGCTGCCGAAGTTTCTCACAAAGCTGATAGTTCCGAAAATGTTGTTTATTCTGGCACTAAATTAGGTAAAATTGGTTATGCTCCTGACGAACAAATGCGGTTAGGAATAGTTGCTCCACATAGTGATTTGTATGCTTTAGGAGTGACTTGTTTAGTATTAATGACTGGTAAACTTCCCTCAGAGTTAATTAATACAAAAACAATGCAGTGGCAATGGAGTAAAGAACTAAAATTAAGTCCGAAGTTTGATGGTATTTTAAATAGAATGTTGGCTTTTATTCCTGGCGATCGCTTCCAGTCAGCGGAGGAAATATTAGTACAGCTACAACCTCAAGAACCGGAAATTATTGCACTAACTCAAATCAGTAAAACTGAGTCAAAGAATCAAAAAATAGAGACAAAAACAGCCATAGCTTCTATTCCAAAACTCGGAAATATTATTCATAGTTCAAATGACGTACCAGCAGAAATTATTGGTTGGAATTGGGGGGCATTTTTATTGCCTGGTTTTTGGTGTTTAACTAATCATGTTTGGATAGGATTAATTGCCTGGATTGATTTAAGTTTTGTTACCTTAGGTATGGGATGGTTGCTGACAGGAATAATTTTAGGTCTTAAAGGAAATGAGTGGGCTTGGAAAAGCCGGAAATGGAAAAATGTTGCTGAATTTAGAAAGCATCAGAGAATATGGTCGATTATCTCTTTATTATTAATTTCAAGTGTCGTAATTATTGGGATTTTAGTGATTTTATTTCTGTTTGTTATTGCTGCTTTTATTGCTGGTTAGAAAGGTGGGTTTTCTCTAATATAATTTGACTTTTAAATTAATCCTATGTATTATATAGTAGGGAATAGGGAATAGTGGGAAAAACATTTCCCCTAATTCGGATCGTCATCACTCTATGTCGGTGTCCTACCTCTCTATTCCTATATAAGCTATAAGCAGTTTTTGAAAAAGACAAATAGCACTAATTATGAAAGTAAAACATCCAATTAATCTATCTAAAGCGACAACTTTTATATTTATATTGACGCTGATGATAGCCTATCAAAATTTTTCTTTAGTTGCGTGGGTATATCTATCCCTACATGGTACTTATGGAATTTTATGGTTACTGAAAGACCGTATTTATCCAGATAAGCAATGGGAACAAGAAGTTCCTTTTCTACAAGGTATTATAATTTTTGGAATAGTCTGCTTATATTGGATAGCTCCCTATATTTTAATTAGTAGTGGAACTGAACCTCCAATACCTTTAGTAGCTGCTGCAATTTCTCTGAATATTTTTGGAGTTTTCCTCCATTACAGTAGCGATTCTCAAAAATATTATACGCTTAAATATAAGTCAGGATTAATTACAGAAGGATTCTTTGCTCGCTGTCGAAATACTAACTATTTAGGAGAAGCATTTATCTATCTTTCTTTTGCAATGTTAGCACAGCATTGGTTGCCTTATTTAATTATAGGAGCTTTCGCAGCAGGGGTATGGATTCCCAACTGGTTGAAAAAAGATAAGTCTCTATCTCGCTATCCAGAATTTGCAGAATATCAAGCTAGTTCTGGGTTAATTATTCCTCAACTGTTTGGCAAAAATTCTCTGACTTCGGAAGCCAAAAAATTTGCAGAAAAAAATGGCTTTGTTGCATGAAAGTAGCGTTCGTAGAAACTCCCTTAGTGGAAGTTAACTAGCTCTCAACTTTGTAGCTTTTGGGTTTGCCAGTTTGAATCATACGCTTGGGCATGGCACATTGTATGAATAACTCTACTGCCTGACTATCAAATTTTCGTCGTCGCAATTGTCCTCCAAATATCACTTTGAGCCTAAACATAGTAGTTTTCCTACGGAATGCTTCCCTACGGGATGCTACGCAAATGCAAACAGATAGGGAACGTCGATGGTAGCCACTTTCACGCTTCCATTTCTTGCGGCCACAGATGCGAATGCACCTCAAGTTTTCATCTCTGGGATGGGGAGTCCCTTTACAGTTGCCATGTTGCCAAATCACCGCATTTTTTCGCGGTGGAATTGTCGTTTTTGCCGACTATGGTGAGGAGACGCAATATCAGTTATGGAACTCAGACGATTGAAGGGACGAGAGCTTGGGATACTTTTATGTCCCTTGTTACTACGACTCGTAAACTGGGATTGAGCTTTTTTGAATATGTACGCGATCGCATTTTGAGGAGAGGGAATATTCCCTCTCTGGCAACTATTATTTATGATCGCTCTTCTGTTAATTCTCTTGGTTGGTCTTAGCAGCTATCATAATTGCCTACCCCATCATATTGAGTGGATACGATAAAGATATGTTATGTGTCGAGAAAAATTAGTTAAAGTGATGATTGCGACGACGTAAACCACCAAAGACGAATAATCCGACCATGGCCATTAAGCCCACAGTGGTAGATGATTCGGGAACGGATTGAGACTCCACACTAATGGTGATACTAGCAATCCCATTGGGATAAAGAGTTGTATCATTGAAATCGAGGTCAGCAAAAGCCGTATCAAAATTAGCTGGTCTATTGAGGAAATTAGCATAAGGATCGGCAACATTGGCATTAACTCCATTTTCATCAGCCCCCTGATTTGGTCCCCCTTGTCCGGCAGGTAATTCTGGAAACAAACCGTTACCGGCAGAAGTAGAAAAATTATTGACTTCTGTTCCAGCATCATTAACGGTTCCGGGGAGTCCAATGTTAAAGGAAATTTGGCTTTGATTTCCTGTAAATAAATCCATTAAATCCCAAGCAAAGGGATTACCATTGGCAACATAATAATCATTAGAAGGAAGAACCATCGATACATAAGAGAACCATCGATTAGATTCATCGGGGGTTACGTCAAATGTACTCATAGCCATAGTTTCTGCGGTGATAGGACCACCACCAATGGCACCATCAACACGGGTTCCCACTTGAGTTGAGTCGAACACTCCACTCATACCACCTTGAACATAGGTTTTATTGGCGAGAAAGTCTATGGAGATGGGCATAGTATTGCCATCCTCAGCAATCCTCTCTAACCCTTTCTCGGAGGGAAGTCCCCCGTTATAACTATCAAAGCTACCGTCATGAAATCCCACCCAAACAGGGGTCAAGGCCACACCACCATCGGGACCGAGATTTTCTACTTCTACTTTTAAGGTTAATGCTTGCGCAACAGATGCTGTAGTGATAACAGAACTAACGCTTACAAGTGTTAATAATGCTTTACTATTTTTGAATAAGTTGGTCATGGCAGAATTAATTCACAATCTAATCAATTATCTCGTCATCAGTCTAATGAGACTATCTGAGAATTCTCTGAGAGATTTATAAAGTTTTTCTCAGTTCTCCGCTGCTTATAATACAATTAAACTTTTAAGAAGGTCACCCCTGTTAATAAATTCTTAATATGTTTCATATGTTTCATTAGCCAAAGCAACCCCACATTTAAAATCTTTACTGAATCTTCATAAAACTCTAGTTTTTTATATTTTCTCTGTGATTACAACGAGTTTTACTCATCTTTAAAAAATTAATATGTATAGATTATATAAAGTATTATTTTTTTTATCCTCTCATTATAATTCCAAAAAATAGATAGGTTAGTGGTAAGCATTCAGGTGTAGGGGTTGACAAAATTATCCCAATTACTCAGAGATAGGAATAGGAATGAGAGATAATTCGTGAGAACGCGATCGCATTGCCAAAGAAAGTGATCGCCTCAATAAATCAAGAACAGAGCGACCCTGAGCGCGACAAGACTGTATGACGCTCAACAATGTTGCCGAACGACGAAACCCAGGCAAAAAGCGAGAACCACCAGCCACTTTACGCTTAGTGACGGCTTTGTTGCATGAATGTTGCAATCGCAGATAACTCCCTGGGGAGATGCAGTTCTAGATGTGTACTTGATAACTTTCGGGTTTACCATTCTGTATCATGCGGTTGCTGGCTAGCGCATTGAATGAATAACTCCACTGCTTGATTATCAAATGATCGTCTTCGTAACTTCCCACAAAATAAAACTTTGAGCCTAAACATAGTGGTTTTCCTACGGAATGCTTTCCTACGGGATGCTACGCAAACGCAAACAGATAGAGAGCGTCTATGGTATCCACTTTCATGCTTCCATTTCTGGCGTCCTATTTTACGAATTCGTCTGAGGTTCTCATCTCTGGGAGCAGGTAGGGCTTTACAGTTGCCATGCTGCCTAATCACAGCATTTTTACGCGGTGGAATGGTCGTTTTTATCCCTCGTTGGTGAGCTGTCTCATAGCACTTGTATTTGTCATCAGCCCCATACCTGAAACTTGGGCTATTTCACCTTCTACTCCATCTAATAGGTCAGAAAATACTTGGTTGTCACTCACATCATTGGTTGTGACAACTGCTGTGACAATCTCTCCGGTCGCCTCATTCACACCTAGATGTAAATGAGCCCATGTCCTAGGTTGACCTACACCATGAATCCTGGTTTTCCATTCCCCTTCACCGTAGACTTTGACTCCTGTAGAATCAACTACCAAATGCATCCCTTCTGTTCTTGGTCTCACTGGTATCGCAATATTTAGTTTTCTGACCCTACGGCATACAGTGCTATGGTCTGGTACAGGTAAATCTAATCCCATTAAATCAAATATAGATTCTACAAATCCCTCTGTCTGTCGCCCTGGTAATCCAAACAAACTACTGAGAGTGACCATTAGTTCAATAGCTACATCGCTATAGGTATTCGATGCTCCCTGACAGTTTTATATTGGTTTACCCACTGTTTTATCACTTCATAACTTAGCCAAAATGTCAGACTCCCTCTCTGCTTTAAGGAGGCATCATATTCAGACCAGTTGCTAACCCGGTACTTGGACTTGGACTTAGACTTGGACTTAGATTTGGACTTAGACTTAGACTTAGACTTGGACTTACTCATATCTAGGTTAATGCAGGATTTTGTGCTACCCACTGTTATTTTTACCCTCTTTCCTTGCTTTGTGCAACAAAGCCCGGTGGAATTGTCGTTTTTGCCCCTAGCTGACTGGCTTTTTCATAACACTTTTGCTGATCATAAGCTCCATCACCTGATACTTGGGTAATTTCACCTTCTACCCCATCTAATAGCTCATCAAATACTTGGTCGTCACTAAGGTTATTAGTTGTGACCACTGCCGTGACAATCTCCCCTGTGGCCTCATTCACACCTAGGTGCAGTTTACGCCATGTTCTGCGTTTACCTACACCATGAATCCTAGTTTTCCATTCCCCTTCTCCATATACTTTGACTCCTGTAGAATCTACCACCAAGTGAATCCCTTCTGTCCTTGGCATCACTGGTATTGCAATATTTAGTTTTCTGACCCTACGGCATACAGTGCTATGGTCTGGTACTGGTAAATCTAGTCCCATCAAGTCAAATATAGATTCCACAAATCCCTCTGTCTGTCGTCCTGCTAATCCAAATAAGCTGCTGAGAGCCACCATTAATTCAATAGCCACATCACTATAGGTTTTCGATGCTCCCCTACGTCCGGTCTTCTTGTGGTTGACCCACTGCTCTATTACCTCGTCAGTGAGCCAAAATGTCAGACTCCCTCTTTGCTTTAAGGAAGCATCATACTCAGACCAGTTACTGACTCGGTACTTAGACTTGGACCTAGACTTAGACTTAGATTGGGACTTACTCATGTCTACGTTGATATAGGTTTGTTGTGCCACGCACTGTTATTTTTACCCTCTAAGCTCTCTTTGTGCAACAAAGCCCCTTCTACTGGGGGTTTCTTATTCTTTCTTCCCTCCTGACTCGGTCTGACTGACTTCCCCTCCTGGGAGGGGCGCGCGGGTGGGTTGACTCCTAAATAATTAGGATTAATATCATACACGCACTTCAGCAACGCCTAAATATCTAGTATCTGAACTCAAATATACTACAATTAAAATGATAGTCGTTTAAGTTTTTATGAATAGGAATAGAATCAGCAAAGCTGGGCGATCGCTATAATTTTGTAAGCGATCGCGATCATTTAGCATACGCTATATATAGTGTCTTTGCGTAATATTATGTCCGGTTGAATACTTATAAATAAATGACGGAGTCCTCAGGAGTCAGGAGTCAGGTAGGGGAGCTGTCGGATTGGCGACGTACAGGAGTTAGGAGGGAACAAAGAAGAAGGAAGAGGAAGAGGAAGAAAAAGAGAAAGTTTTTTTATCACTAATTATCCGGACATGATATAAGTCCTGATAATAAGTATTCAACCGGATTTGATATAACAGCCTTTTTGAGCGAACCTCCTAAAACAGAAAATATCGCTGTGCCATGGGTAAAACTGTTGCAGGTTCACAAGTCAACAACTCCCCATCAGCTCTAACTTCATAAGTTTCCGGGTCAACTTCTATTTCTGGCAAAGCATCATTTAATTTCATCTCTTGTTTGCTAATTTGCCGAGTATTTACCACTGCAACTGCTGACTTTCTCAACTGTAGTTGAGCCACAATATCAGTTTCCAGAGCAGCTTGAGAAACAAAAGTCAAAGAAGTAGCAGCGATCGCTCCCCCAAAACTAGCAAACATTGGCTGCATAACCACAGGTTGTGGAGTAGGAATACTTGCATTCGCATCTCCCATCTGAGCATAAGCAATAGCTCCTCCCTTAATCACAATTTCCGGTTTCACCCCAAACATAGCAGGTCGCCACAAACATAAATCTGCCAACTTTCCCAATTCCACCGAACCCACATACTCAGCAATACCATGAGCGATCGCCGGATTAATCGTGTATTTTGCCACATAACGTTTAGCACGCAAATTATCATTTTCCCCAGACTCTCCATTCAAAGGTCCGCGCTGAATTTTCATTTTGTGAGCTGTTTGCCAAGTTCTAATAATAACCTCTCCCACACGTCCCATGGCCTGAGAATCAGAAGCAATCATACTAAACGCTCCCAGATCGTGCAGTATATCCTCAGCAGCAATAGTTTCTCGACGAATGCGAGACTCTGCAAAAGCCACATCCTCTGGAATATTTCGGTCTAGATGATGACACACCATCAACATATCCAAATGTTCTTCCAAAGTATTGAGAGTATAAGGACGAGTGGGGTTAGTAGAAGAAGGTAAAACATTTGCTTGACCGCAGACTTTGATAATATCTGGAGCGTGACCGCCTCCCGCACCTTCAGTGTGATAAGTATGAATTGTCCGGTTTTTAAAAGCCTTTATGGTGGTTTCTACAAACCCTGCTTCATTGAGAGTATCGGTGTGGATAGCAACTTGCACATCGTACTCGTCCGCAACATTTAAGCAGGTGTCGATCGCCGCCGGGGTAGTTCCCCAATCTTCATGTAATTTTAATCCCATCGCCCCTGCTAATACTTGTTCGACTAGAGCTTGGGGTTGACTGCTGTTACCTTTGCCCATGAAACCTAAATTTACCGGGAAAGCTTCAGCAGCTTGCAACATTCGGTGAATATTCCAAGGACCGGGAGTACAGGTAGTCGCATTAGTACCTGTGGCAGGACCTGTTCCTCCACCTAACATAGTTGTGATACCAGAAGCGATCGCTGTTTCGATTTGTTGAGGACAAATAAAATGAATGTGAGCATCAATGCCACCTGCTGTTAAAATCATGCCTTCACCCGCTACAGCTTCAGTTCCCGGACCGATGATAATATCTACATTATCTTGGATGTAGGGGTTGCCTGCTTTACCAATTTTGCAGATTTTACCATCTTTGATGCCGATGTCTGCTTTGACAATACCCCACCAGTCGAGAATGAGAGCGTTGGTAATAACTAGATCCACTGCGCCGTCAGCATTGGCAATGGGAGATTGCCCCATACCGTCACGGATGACTTTGCCTCCACCAAATTTTACTTCATCGCCGTAGGTGGTATAGTCTTGCTCGACTTCTATAAATAATTCTGTGTCAGCTAAACGGACGCGATCGCCTATTGTTGGCCCATAAGTTTCAGCATAGGCACGACGGTTGATTCTATAAGCCATATTTATTCTTTACTAAATTGAACAACCTACACTCATAGATTAGTTGTTCTCCGTAGAAATAACTAATCTATGAGTGTAGGTAGATGATGCCTGTTGAAAATACAGAAAATTGAGAAAAGGAAAATTAACTAGCTATTAGCTATTAGCATTTCCGTTTTTAGCAGCTCTGGGTTTAAATCCCCGGTTTCTATAAACCGGAAGGTTGAGGAAGGGTTGAAATCTCCTTCTAAACATTTACTGCTGAGTGCTGAGTGCTGATTGCTGATTGCTTATTTAATCTAAGGTTTAGGGCAAGTCCCTAATTTTCAGTCAACATAAAGACCGCGAGGGTCTGTGTCCCTGAGCCAAGTAATGAAACTTTTATAGTCATCTATATTGTAGGTCGCGATACAACCCACAGTGCCAGGCGAGCCATAATTGCGATTCCAGTCAATATGAATTTCGATTGCACTTCTTTCTGTAGTACCAGGTTCTAAATAATCTAACGGAACAGTTACTGGACCTATACCACTCTGAAAAATATTACCATAATAATTATCTCTCCCATCAGCCCAGATAATATCGTTAACGTACCATTTACTGCTCCATTTACCCAACGTGGAAATTTATTTGCTGCTCCTTGATAGTCTCCTTAGTTGAGCTTTCTTAACATGGTACTACTTTCAAAAGCACCAGTTCCAACGTTATAACAGAAGCATACAAGAGCATCAAACTGATTTTGATTCAGAGGAACTTGAACCAGCCTCAAAACTACTTCTGCTGCTTTGTCGCATTCATACTTTAAATAGAATTCTGCATTTCTTTCTGTAATTCTTTCTCCTAGCTGAACTTTTTTTCCATTGGGGTAACGAATGGTTCCATACCCAATGGTTGGTATTCCTACTGGGTCTAGATCAGCATTCAGAAAAAGTCCTTCCCATTTTTTGACTAAGTTTAGACTATTTTGTAATATTTCCATGCTACAGCTCCAATTTACAACTAAACAGTCATATTTTATGTTAGTTATAGCTGTTTGCAATTTTAATTAAGTACCAAATTATTGAGTTTATAACTAATACATTGATTCCAAACTAATATATTAGTTTCTATAGAATATAAGCTTTCAATTTACAGTTTTTGAATCTTGATTTATATAGTCATAAAAAATCTAAATTTTCATCAATGTTTAAATTGATTTAGCTAGCCATAAATTAACTGATATGCAAACATCAATCACATTTTTTAGTCTATAGTTGATTTAAATACTAATCATTGACTGCTCTGTGAATTAAATTTACAGGGATTCTAATAAGTAGGCATAAATCAATATAAAACTAAGATATAGGTGTGAAGTGGGAGAAAAATTTAAGCCTCATCACAATTATTTTATTTATATATTAGTTTGACCAAAAAAATAAGGTCTTAAGCCTCCTCTTTGAAAAGGATAAAAAGCGGTCGTTAGCGTAGCTTCCCGTAGGGTGGGATGGCGAGGAAACCTCGCCATATCCAATCAACCAAGAGAAAAAAAAATCTGTATCTTCTCGCATCCCTATTGCCGGAGGTAATGAATTGACTTACCTATGTAAAATTTTTAAGTGCCTGGACAGCAAGATTCCTGAGAAACAGTTGCTCAAGTGAACATTTCCAACTAAACTAATATGGCAAATTGACTTACATAATCAGGAGAATCAAAAATTGCCCACTCTAGGTGTCAACATTGACCACGTTGCCACAATTAGACAAGCGCGACGAACTGTAGAACCAGATCCAGTAGCAGCAGCAATTTTAGCTGAACTTTCTGGTGCTGATGGTATTACTGTTCATCTGCGGGAAGACCGTCGCCATATTCAGGAACGAGATGTCCATATTCTGCGACAAACGGTGCGGACTCATTTGAATTTGGAGATGGCACCTACTACAGAAATGGTGGCGATCGCTCTGGATATTAAGCCTGATTATATTACTCTTGTACCAGAACGTCGCGAAGAAGTAACAACTGAAGGTGGTTTGGATGTTGCTAGTAATATCCCTCGTATGAGAGAGGTAGTAGCTCAGTTGCAAGGAGCAAATATTCCTGTCAGTATGTTTATTGATGCAGAAAAAGCCCAGATTGAAGCTTCCGCAGAAATTCAGGCTAAGTTTATAGAACTCCACACAGGATGTTATGCAGAAGCTACTGATGAGGCCACTCGCCATCAAGAATTGACGATTTTGGCAGATGGCTGCAAAATAGCGATCGCTGCTGGACTCCGAGTTAATGCTGGACATGGCCTCACTTATGGGAATGTTTATCCAGTTGCTTGTCTAGAAGGTATGGAAGAACTCAACATTGGTCATACAATAATTTCTAGGGCGGTACTTGTGGGTATGGAGCGAGCTGTCCGCGAGATGAAACAAGCCATTAATGAAAACCATTAATGGATAATGGATAATGGATAATGGATAATGGATAATGGATAATTACCTCTCCTTAAAAGTCAGAAGATTGACCAATAAGGAAAAAGTTTATTTTTTCCCCCTTGAAAGGGGAGGCAGAGTAAGCTGAATTGTTTAATTATTTAATTATTAATTATTCGGTAATTACTAATTTTTGTTTATTGATTGAAATGCAAACCTATTATTATGTTTTAGCTAGTAAAAAATTTTTACTAGAGGAAGAACCCCTGGAAGAGGTTTTTAGAGAACGCACCAGAGATTATCACGAAAAGGAAAAAGAAATAGATTTTTGGTTGGTTCCTCAACCTGTTTTTTTAGAAGCTCCAGAAATGGCTAATATTAAGGCTAAATGTCCTCAACCTGCTGCAGCGATTATTTCTACTAACCCTAAATTTATTACTTGGTTAAAGTTACGTTTGGAATCTGTAATTACAGGTGAATTTCAAGCACCTTCAGATTCTATCCCAGAACCTTTAGCTTCTGTTGAGGATGCTTCTGTGAAAGATTCTTGAAGAGAGAGTTAGGAGTCGGGGAGTCGGGGAGTCGGGGAGTCGGGGAGTCGGGGAGTCGGGGAGTCGGGGAGGTTGAATATTGAAGTAATTATAGAATTATCAACACATACGATATAACCGGATTATATAAAAATGATCTTCATCTATCTTGAGAATATATCAAATTATTCCCTCCTCTGTAGGGACATTGCATCCAACGTCTTTACTATTCCCTACTCCCTAATTTGTTGTTGGCCATGAATCAGACTCAAATGCAACTCAATAAATTCTGCTTGGGGGGCTTGAAAACTTTTATGGCCTCAGCTTTTTTATTTTTGTCATCCTTGACAATTGATACTAACTATGCTTTTGGTGTAGAAACTTGTCAACCCCCTGCTAATGACGAATACTTACTGGTAATAATTACAGAGACATCAGCAGCTCAAGATATAGTTAGACGGAGTTTACCGCCAGATATTATCATCGAAGTCTGTCGCTACATCGACCAGACTGTTAGTAGTATCCGAGGTTTTGATGACAAAGATGTGGCTAGTGATTGGGCGCGTTATATTCAGGACATTGTAGGGTTGTCTGCTTATGTGGTGAGACCTAGTGAAGAAACAACTCCATCAGATACTTCATTGCCAGCGCCTCCAGAAATAGGATTTAATCCTCAACCCCTGGGTACGGGTTTTGCAGTTTTAGTCGATTATAATAATCAACCAGAAATTGCTCTACAGTTAGAAAGAAGTTTAGGGCGTAATGTAGGTTTAGTTGCCTATGGACAAAAACCTTTCTTATTGGTTACATATACTAAGAATAGGAGAGCTGCTACAAACAGTTTGTTCAACTTAAGCGATCGCGGATTTTTAGCTTTTGTTGTGGATAGTAGTCGGGTAACATTAATTAGCCCTAGAATTAAATCAATCAATAACTAAAACTAGCAATCCAAGATACAGCTACTCCTAGAACAAAACCTGCTATTACCTGTACGGGAGTATGGCCTAATAACTCTTTGAGACGGTCTTGACTGAGATGGTGGTCTTCTTGGAAAAATTCATCGATAATTTGATTGAGAATTCGTGCTTGTAGTCCGGCGGCTTGACGAACTCCTGCTGCATCATACATGACTATGATGGCAAAAACTAAAGCCAGTGCAAACTCTGGACTCCCCCAACCTTTGGCTTGACCCACTCCTACTGCCAGTGCAGCTACAAATGCAGAATGAGAGCTGGGCATTCCTCCTGCTGTGACTAAAGCCTGTAAATTAATCTTACCATTTTGAACTAACTCCACCACTACCTTGACGACTTGGGCTATTCCACAAGCTAGGAGAGCAACCCATAGAACATGGTTATCCATGATTTCGCCAATATTTTGCATATTGTACTCCTAGTTACTGCGACTGACAATAAAATCTGCTAAGGCTATTAATGGCATGGCCTTTTCTCCAAAAACTTCTAACTCTGCCTTGGCATTCTCAATTAGTCTTTGAGCTTGACACCTAGATTCTTCTAATCCCCAAATAGCAGGATAGGTAGCTTTTTGAGCCTCAATATCCTTCCTGGCGGTTTTCCCTAGCTCTTCTGTCGTGGCAGTAATATCGAGAATATCATCAACTATTTGAAAAGCTAGACCAATATTTTGAGCATAACGGGAAAGTCTTTGTAGATTAGCTTGGGAAGCATTGGCAAGTATTGCTCCACAGACTACGCAAGCTTCTAAAAGAGCACCTGTTTTGTGAGTGTGGATAAAATGTAGTGTTTCTTCAGATACCTCTGAAAGTCCCTCTGAAGCCAAATCTACTACTTGGCCTCCGACTAACCCTGCTGCTCCCACAGCTTTTCCGAGACGAGCTATTACTTGTAGCACTTGCTGGGGTAGGACGTTCTTAGTTTGAGTAGCTACAAACTCAAAAGCGTAACTTAACAGACCATCCCCTGCCAGAATAGCAATATCCTCACCATAAACTTTATGATTTGTTAATTTACCTCGGCGATAGTCGTCGTTATCCATTGCGGGTAAGTCATCGTGGATCAATGACATAGTATGGATCATTTCTAATGCACAGGCAGTGGGCATTGCCATCTCTATATTTCCGCCTGATAACTCACAACTAGCCAAACAAAGAATTGGACGTAACCGCTTACCACCTGCTAATAGGGAATAGCGCATTGCCTCATAAATTTTGTCTGGATAGACTACGGTAATAGAATTGTCCAGAGCTTTTTCAACCAGAGCTTTTCGCTTTGCTAGATAGGTAGATAAGTCAAAAGTTGTATCTATTTGAAATTGAGGGAGCATGGGATTAATATTATGGCCACTATTTGGCATTAGCACCATAGATTATACACTTTATTGGTGGAAATCCTGAAAATTTATTTGAAGAAGGTTTTAGGTAGTAGTAGACTGACACAGCTAAGATGGGGAGATGGGGAGATGGGAAGATGGGGGGATAAAGATACCTAGAAACAAAAATCTATTGCAAAGTTTTAGGTGTACCACTCCAGTAGGTGGGTGTTATACAGAATCCGGTTATACAGTATATGTTGATAGTTCTATCCACACTCCCCTACTCTCCCAACTATATGACAAATTCTATAGTAACTGCCTGGTTGGTGTTTGATAATTAGGGCTTACCGTTCAAAGATAAAAGCATTGATATATAAAGGTTTTAGCTGTTTTTGCTTGAAAAAAGTGCGCCTGTTTTCGCTCAAGAAAGCTCAAAAAACTAGCATTTTGTGCAAGAGTTGGGCAGAAAAATTAAGGGACAAAACTTAGCTCCTACCTCCTCGCTCATTCCCATTTCTCCCCTCCACGGTCGGGGGAGGGGCGAGGGGTGGGTTGTCTCCTGTCTTCCCCTCCACGGTCGGGGGAGGGGCGAGGGGTGGGTTGTCTCCTCCCCTCACCCATAAGACTTTTTCAGCAAACCCTAATTACCCGATGTCCTAACTATAGTGGTGAATGCTATAAATAGCAGGATTCAATAGCGTTAAGAGCGATTATTCGCCAGTGAATGTATATTATTCTTATGTTTACTACTCCCCTGCTCCTCTACTCCTCTACTCCTCTACTCCCCACTCCTCTACTCCCCCACTCCCTTACTCCCCTACTCGAGTAAACTACTCCAGCGTTCTACTGTATTTTGTAATAATATTGCTACAGTCATCGGGCCTACTCCACCAGGCACGGGAGTAATAAATTCTGCTACCTCCGCTACGGAGTCAAATTGAACATCTCCTACTAACCGACTATTACCTGCCTCATCTGTGACTCGATTAATTCCTACATCTATTACTGTTGCTCCTGGTTTGACCATCTCCGCCGTAATCATTTCTGGCCTACCAACTGCTGCTATCAGAATATCTGCATTTCTGGTTATGGCCTCCAAATTCTGAGACCGAGAATGGGCAATAGTTACTGTACTATTAGCTTCTAATAACATTAATGCCATTGGTTTGCCGACTAAAATACTACGTCCTAATATCACTGCTTGTTTTCCCTGTAATTCTATTTTGTATTCTTGCAACAAGCGCATCACTCCCGCAGGAGTACAACTGCGTAAACCTTTTTCACCTCGAAGCAGTTGACCTAAATTCATGGGATGAAGTCCATCTACGTCTTTACTGGGGTCTGTTTGGTAGAGTAAAGAGGTAGAGTCTAAGTGTTCTGGTAGAGGTAGTTGGACGAGAATACCGTCTACTTCTGGATTTTGGTTTAATTGTTGAATAACTTGTGTTAATTCAGCTTGAGATGTTTGGGCCGGAAAATGTTTGCCAAAGGAGGATATCCCTACTTGACTACAGGCTTTTTCTTTGTTGCGGACATATACTGCACTGGCGGGGTTGTCTCCTACCATTAATACTGCTAACCCTGGAGGACGACCAATTTTGCTTTGCAAGGTCTGAACTTTTTGTTGGAGTTCTGCTTTGATTTTTTTGGCCAGTGCTTTACCGTCTAATTTTTTTACCATTTTTATTTCTTGTTTGAGCTTTGCTTTTAAATTTCTGTATCGGAATAGATTTCTTTATTTTTATTTTTGATTTTTAAAGTATATTTTCTTGTCAACATAAAAATAATAGTATGGTTATTAGTATCTAAAAGTAGATTTTGTGATGTTTTAAGTAAATAAAAATATTGTTGAATTTTGGGCGCTAAAAAATTCAATATAGAGTTAAATATTTTATTGGTATTATGGAACTATAAAGTATTTTTATTTGAAGACTAATATTTTAGTGGAATCTAGGGTAATTTCAGTTAAAATTTAACAGTTATCAGTATCTCAGGTTTAAGCTTGAGGCTTGAAATACTGAATTTTCTTTTTTTATCTTCTTGAAAGGACAGGTTTGATACCTTATTTCTTTAGTCAGGATGAAAGAATTCAACAATTAATAATTAACAATTACCGAAAAATTGTGGGTATGCGCCTCTCTTTTTAAAGGGATAAAAAAAAGAGACTATTCCTTATATCAAGCCTCTTTATTGCTGAAGGGTGCAGTTCCTCCGGAGGAGGCTAACTGATAACTGATAACTGATCACTGATAACTGAAATTACTTCTCCTTCAAAAAAGATGTTTTTTTCTTTTTTATCTTTGATGGGTAGAGGCTTTAAAGCTTAATTTTTCGGCGATATTAAAAAAAATTATAGCAGTCAAAGCAAAGGTTAGGATAGAACTAAAGCTGAAAACTCAGACAACGCCAGATTTCTTATTCTTACTTCTTCTTTCTTTCTTCTGCTATAACTCTAAATTTTAAGTATGATGAAAGTGATGGAAATAAATTTTATTTTTTTTAGTAATAATTATAAAACAATAGTTTAAATAAGGAAAAAAAGTTTTGATGAGAACCAGGGAAGCCATTAAGGAAGTCAGAAGTCAGAAGTCAGGAGTCATAAGTTATTTTTGTAACGGGAATTTGAGCCCCCTTCCAAAAATATTTCGCCTTAAAAGGCGGGGTTTTAGACCCAATTATTTTGATAAAAATATATTGAGAATGAATTTATTAAGGATATTGCAGAAGTTTCCATTTAGCTTTCTGTTTATTAGTTATTTCTGCTTAAATCCATTTTTTAATAAATTCAAAACTATTCTAATTCTGCTGTTAGTAACAAGTTTAATTAGTTGCGGAAAAATTACAGAAACAGCGATTAAATTAAATCTAAATGTGAGTCGAATTAGCAAAATTCAAACAAAGGGTAAAATCGATCGCCAAGTATATTTGAAAGGAACTGTAGAAAGTAAAGCTCCTTTCTTAGAAACTGGTGCTTATGAATTAACAGATGATACTGGCAGTATTTGGATATTTACTAAAGCAGAATTACCAGAGGTGGGAACGGAAATAACAATTAAAGGGAGAATAAGTTATCAAAGTATTGTGGTTCCTGAATTAGGTAACCAGGATGTGGGAGATTTCTATGTAGAAGAAATAGAACGAGTAGAAGTTGAAAATCAAAATCAAGAAGAAAATGAACAACAATAATTTACCTCATGTAGCGATCGCTATTCTTTACCGAGAAGGAAAATTTCTGATGCAACTCCGGGATAATATTCCGACTATTTTTTATCCTGGTGTTTGGGCTTTTTTTGGAGGTCATATCGAACCTGGAGAAACAGCAGAAGTGGCTCTGAAACGAGAATTAGCAGAAGAAATAAGTTATATTCCTGAGACAGTTTCCGAATTTGGTGTTTACTATGATGTTAAAGTTGTTCGTCATGTATTTCATGCTCCTTTAACTGTGGAATTAAAAGATTTGGTTTTGGGAGAAGGTTGGGATATGGGGTTATTAACTCCAGCAGAAATTAAGGCAGGTAAAGCTTATTCTGAGAATGCTGGAATGGAGCGATCGCTTGGTGAATTTCATCAAAAAATTCTCTTAGATTTTATCGATAAATATGATACTTTAATTGATTGAAACTTGGAAATTATTCTAGATAATTTTGTCTGCTGGTTACTGGGAATTAACCCTACTAATCTGGGAGTAATTAAAACAGAAATTATTTATCAAAATAATATGGGTCTAAAATCCCGCCTTTTAAGGCGAAATATTTTTGGAACCTTGCTCAAATCTCCTACTTCCCCTCCCCTCCTGGGAGGGGGAGGGGCGAGGGGTGGGTTGGGAGGGGTTAGGGGTGGGTTGACTTCTGACTTCTGACTTCTTTAAGAGGTACACCTATCGCGGGCAAGATGCCCGCACTACAATAATTTTACTATCCAAATTTGTACCTCATTTGTCCGAAATCTGCTGTAAGATTTCAAGTCAAAGAACTGATAACTGATAACTAATAACTGATAACTGAAATTATTTTGGCTTACGATAATACTTGTAAATATTTAGCAGAAACTTATGCCCCAAATTTTGTCCGTTGGTTACTGGGAATTAACCCTACTAATGTACAGGTAATAAAAACAGAAATTATTCCTGAACCTATTCGTTCTGATGCTTTGATTTTGCTACAAATTGACAATAAAATCTTGCATCTAGAATTTCAAACTTTCCCTTACTCTAATCCACCTATTCCCTATAGAATGCTCAAATATTGGACGTTGCTTTATGGGAAATATTGGTGTGATATTGAGCAAGTGGTTATTTTGTTAAAAGAGATTGATTCAGAATTGGCTTTTGAAAATAAATTTGAAAGGCAAAATACTCGGCATTCTTATCGAGTCATTAGACTTTGGGAGGAGGAGTCGGCACCTTTTCTTGCTGATAATGCTTTATTACCATTAGCAACTTTAACTCGTAGCGAAAGTCCGACAGCTTTATTGTCACAAGTAGCAGATAGAATTGGTAAAATAGAAGAGCCAGATCGACAAAGAAATATTTCTGCTGCTGCGGAAATACTAGGGGGTTTAAGGTTTGATAAAAATTTAATTCGTCAACTTTTGAGGGAGGAAATAATGAAAGAGTCTGTAATTTATCAGGATATTCTTCAGAAAGGAGAAAAAATTGGTGAACAACGTGGCGAACAACGTGGTTTACAAACAGGTTTAAACAGAGGTAAACAACAGGGAGAAGCTGAAATTATTATCACATTAATAACTCACAGATTCGGAGATATTTCTGAGGAAATAGAAGCTAAAATTCGGAGTTTATCTATTTCTCAGTTGAATGAGTTAGCGATCGCCCAATTGAATTTTACTTCTATGGATGATTTGGTTAATTGGTTAAATGAATCTGAGAATTAATTAGTAGTTTTGTCAATCTGAATTTTGAGGAATTTGATGACTGGAGAATTTAATATTCTGATTCAAATTCCTTTTTTACTTGAATAGAATGGTAACAAATGAAAGAATCTGTAATTTATCAGGATATTTTCCAGACAAGTTTTGAACGAGGTTTCCAAAGAGGTTTTGAGCGGGGTTTTTAAAGAGGTTTTGAATGGGGTTTAAAACAGGGAATAGCTAAAATAATTATCCGTTTTCTGACTCATAGTTTGGGAATTATTTCTGAAGAAATGGAAGCTAAAATTTGGAGTTTATCTATTTCTGAGTAGGATGAACTTGTAGATGCTCAGTTCAATTTTACTTCTATAGATGATTTGATGAATTGGTTAAGTAAATCTCAGAATTCAAAAGCTGGTAGGGGTGGTTTTGAAGAATAAATGGCTAATTTCTCAAGAGTTTTGGTTAAACTTGTCTCTACTTACTTTTGACTTCTGACTTCCCGTCACCAACACCATCACACAAATGCTTATCGCTTTCACTAACATCAGGGTTATTTTCTAGGTAGTCGCGCATCCAGTTGCAAGCCCACTCATGGAGGCGATCGAACTTCCAGCTATTCCACAATTTCACAGTTTTATCCGAACTTGCAGTTGCAATAGTCTCCCCATCGGGGCTGAATGCTACTTCCCAGACATAACCCTGATGCCCAGTCAAAGTTTGCAGCAACTTACCATCGCGCCCCCACAATTTCACCGTTTTATCCGAACTTGCAGTTACAATAGTTTCCCCATTGGGGCTGAATGCTACTGCCGAGACACTACCCTGATGCCCAGTCAAAGTTTGCAGCAACTTACCATCGCGCCCCCACAATTTCACAGTTTTATCCCAACTTGTAATTACAATATTTTCCCCATTGGGGCTGAATGCTACTGCCGAGACACCACCCTGATGCCCAGTCAAAGTTTGCAGCAACTTACCATCATGCCCCCACAATTTCACCGTTTTATCCGAACTAGCAGTTGCAATAGTCTCCCCATCGGGGCTGAATGCTATTGCCCAGACATAACCATGATGCCCAGTCAAAGTTTGCAGCAACTTACCATCGCGCCCCCACAGTTTCACCGTTTTATCCAAACTAGCAGTTGCAATAGTCTCCCCATCGGAACTGAATACTACTGCTAAGACACCACCATGGTGCCCAGTCAAAGTTTGCAGCAACTGACTATAGCGCCCCCACAGTTTCACCGTTTTATCCAAACTAGCAGTTGCAATAGTCTCCCCATCGGAACTGAATACTACTGCTAAGACACCACCCTGATGCCCAGTCAAAGTTTGCAGCAACTGACTATAGCGCCCCCACAGTTTCACCGTTTTATCCAAACTAGCAGTTGCAATAGTCTCCCCATCGGAACTGAATACTACTGCTAAGACACCACCCTGATGCCCAGTCAAAGTTTGCAGCAACTTACCATCATGCCCCCACAATTTCACCGTTTTATCTAAACTAGCAGTTGCAATAATCTCCCCATCGGGGCTGAATGCTACTGCCGAGACACCACCCTGATGCCCAGTCAAAGTTTGCAGCAACTTACCATCATGCCCCCACAATTTCACCGTTTTATCCGCCGAACTAGCAGTTGCAATAGTCTCCCCATCGGGGCTGAATTCTATTGCCGAGACACCACCCTGATGCCCAGTCAAAGTTTGCAGCAACTTACCATCATGCCCCCACAATTTCACCGTTTTATCCAAACTAGCAGTTGCAATAATCTCTCCATCGGGGCTGAATGCTACTGCCGAGACACCACCCTGATGCCCAGTCAAAGTTTGCAGCAACTTACCATCATGCCCCCACAATTTCACCGTTTTATCCGCCGAACTAGCAGTTGCAATAGTCTCCCCATCGGGGCTGAATGCTATTGCCGAGACACCACCCTGATGCCCAGTCAAAGTTTGCAGCAACTTACCATCGCGCCCCCACAATTTCACCGTTTTATCCGCCGAACTAGCAGTTGCAATAGTCTCCCCATCGGGGCTGAATGCTATTGCCGAGGCACCACCCTGATGCCCAGTCAAAGTTTGCAGCAACTTACCATCGCGCCCCCACAATTTCACCACCGTTTTATCCCTTAAAGGAGTAGAATTATCAGAACTAGCAGTTGCAATAGTCTCCCCATCGGGGCTGAATGCTATTGAGACATAACCCTGATGCCCAGTCAAAGTTTGCAGCAACTTACCATCGCGCCCCCACAATTTCACCACCGTTTTATCCCTTAAAGGAGTAGAATTATCAGAACTAGCAGTTGCAATAGTCTCCCCATCGGGGCTGAATACTACTACTGAGACATCATCCTCATGCTCAGTCAAACGGTTACGCTCTAGGTAGATTCGATATTCATATATAAGTTGCCTGAGAAAATCTGTTATTTGCATTTTGCTGTCATCCTGAAGTTGGAATATTAGGTTAGGGCGTGGTAGTTGTTTCACTGCTCTTAAAGCTTGGAGCAGCGCCTCAAAATCTTGACCAGATTCAAACAATAGTTTAGACGTAAAATTTTTACGCATTGCTTCAGTTTCGGCAACCCTAAGATTTGCCTGAATAGTCCTCACTCCAGCTATAGCCGCTGTTATAAACGATAGTGCCAAGACAGCAAAACTAAACTTCAGTCGCCTTTCTACTTTCCGTTTCGCCTCATCTAATATTTTGTTTGCCTCTATCATTGCCTTTTTTTCTGCCGACTGAGAAGCAGATAAAAACTTATAGTCGCGATCGCTCAAACTTTTACCCTTCGACCACACCAAAGCATCATCCAAGGCTTGACCCCGCAGCAGTCGTGACTCATCTTGATATCCCGACTCCTTCCAAGCGGTAAATGCGTCAGAGTAGGGGCGTAACTTTGCCAACTCTTGCTCTACCCACTGGGGATTAAACACTTGTTGATATATATGATTAGTAACCTGCAACTGGCCTTGACGTTTGACAACCAAACCTGTGAGGCGGAGTTCCATTTGTTCAGGATTGTCATTTGCTAAGATCCCCCCCAACCCCCCCTTGTTAAGGGGGGGTTTTTCTTGTTCTTCTGGTTTCCCTCTTTCTAAAGGGGACGGAAGGGGGATATCTTCTGGTCTCCCCCTTTTCAAGGGGGACGGAAGGGGGATCGAATTTAAAACCTGCTGATACAACCCCAACAACCGACTTGCCCGTTTTTCATTAACTAAAAGGCGATCGCGAATTGTCCGTAAATGTTCTGGGTTATCGTGAGATTCCCAATTATTAATAATATAAGTCCTAACCAACTCTCCCACATCGGGAGTACAGCTATGATTATTTTTAACAATTATTTGGCACAACTTTTGAGTTAAAAAAGGTTGTCCACCAGTCCATTTTAAAACTTCAGCTAATACCTGTTCTGGATTTTCTACCCTATTTTTTAGACCAGGAATTAAAACCTCTTTTGCTTCATCTAAACTAAATCCCGTTAAATCAATAGATTTACCAATATTAAAAGGAGTACGTTCTCTATCTTGAATTAAATCTGATACTGTAGCTACTCCCAACAGACAAAATGTCAGACGTTCGTAATCTCGATTATCAACACGCTGATTATAACAAGCACGGATAAAAGCAAAAAAATCATCCTTAAACTTTAGCTTAATCATACTGTCAATTTCATCAACAAATATTACTAGAGTTTGCGAGAATTCTACCAACAATACATCCTCAATGAACTCTCTCAAACGTTGTACCGGAGTTGCAGCACTATGTTCCTGCCACCAATGATTTAATTTTACCTTTTCTCTCAAACGAAATCCTCGTAATAACTCAGAAGCAAATCCTTCATACCAAGCATCTTGAGTGACATGACTACCAATTTTTGTAACATCTATAGACGCACATTTTAGCCCTTCCTTTTCAAGCTGTTTCATTGCCCGAACCCGTAAACTAGATTTACCCATTTGTCGTGAGTTCAGCACATAACAAAAATCCCTATTTCTTAAAGCATCAATTAGCAAGCGATCGCCTTCTCGTTTGACGTAGGTGGGGTGTGTATATTTTAAACTTCCACCGACTTTATAATAGTTAGTAGGTGACAACATATAATTTCAAGAATTTAGAATTTAGAATTTAGAATTTAGAATTACCTCTTCTTATAAATAAATAGCTGATAGATGACTGCTGAATGCTTAGATTTTATAGACGTTCCTGGAAGTATATATGATACAAACGATACCGAGGCATTACTTTGTTTCCTTCTCTAGTAATTAATCCCATACTATATAATTTATGGGATTGAATAGAATCAATTTGCACTGATACCTTAGAATTAACTACTTGTTTAAAAGCAGCTTTTAGCTCTGGATTTTCATTTAGTGTATTCAAATGTCGGCGCAAATGTCTTTCATAAATTCCAGCATCAGTAGTAGCATCCTCTAACAATTTTTTTAAGGTAACTTCTTGACGTACCAATTTATCAAATGCCAGTTTGATTAAATAAGGATGACCCCCGACATTTTCCATTAAAGACTTAATTTCATCGTTAGTTAAATTAAGTCGAATTTGTTGTGCCCAATTTTTAATTTCCTCTTGATTAAAATCTCTTAACTCTATTAAAGCTTCGACATTAAACGGAGATTTATTCAAGTCTAAGCGTCCATAATCTTCTGTGGAATGAACTACAATTAAACGTAATTTTTCCCAAACATCAATAGTATTTGCCTCTTCATGCCAACTTCGTAATAGAGGTAAAAAATCTTGATAAATATCTGGGTAATCAAACAATTTATCAACATTATCTAATGCTAAAAGTAGAGGATTTTCCAAATTTTCCATAACTGCTTCTAAATAATTTGTAGCGCTGATAGTGTTACCTGTGACATCATTCCAATTTTCGGTTATTCTCGGTAAATTATCTGGCAGGTGCTTTTGGATATAAGCACAGAAACACCGCATAAATATATCCAGGTCTTTAAACTTTTCTTTTGGCAATTTTAGGAAATCTAATCTAACAGTATAATAATTTTTTTGCTTAGTATAGTTAACAATTTGGTTTAAAAGCAAAGTTTTGCCCATTTTGCAAGGTGCTTTAATTGGTATTAAAGCCCCCGGTTCTAAGATTTTTTCATAACAAATAGATTCAATGGGTTGTCGCTCAATATAAATTTCTTTTTTTCCTTCAGAATAACTGCTGATTTCTGATAATTCTTGTTTCTGCCATTTCCGCTTCAAAGCCTCTCGAAAATTTTTCTTACGCACCTCCTCTCCTAATGCTTCTGAAAGTTTATCCCATAACTTTTTGCCATAATCCCCTCTCAGAGTATCTGTGCTATAATTATATTATTTTGCAATTTCATGATATTTATCGCCATTCCAAGCACCTTTAATAATTATTTTTTCAACATCACTGAGGTATTTTCCTGTCTTTTCAAATACAGCTTTATCTGCAAGTTTTTCTGCTATTTCATAAGTAAATTCAACTTCTAAGTTCATGGATAGTTTAGAAATCTAGACTTTTTACCAATCCTATCATATAAATTGATTTACTATCCAAAACATATAAATCCATACTTTTCCATACTTTTCCATACATTTTTGTGAAACTGCATAAATTTTCCGTATTTTATATGTCAATTATTTCCTTACATTTTCCCATTGTTAGCCTAATTATAAAATGTAAATATAGAAGACAACAAAGAAATTAATAAATTTCAACGATGACTACATTTAATAATAATCAAAACTCCACCTCTACCACAACGGAAAAACCCGTAATTCAAGAACACCTACGCCAAGAAAAATTAAGCTTTAATCTTGCTCTAAACTTAACTAGAATTAGTGCAATTATTATAATAACAATTTTAGGATTTTTTATGTCAGGAAAAATCTCTGAAACAACAGCAGTAACAGCAAGTGAAATTGCATCAAAACTTGTCATTGTAGGTCTAAAAATGACAAAATATACTAATGAAAGACGTGATAAATAGTAACCTAATTTAAAGAAGAAGATTAGAATAAACTACAGGTAGGGTGGGCAAATCTTTATCCACCCTACTAAAATTACATAAGACATTTATGACAAAATACTCACAATTCTGAAAAATGAATCAAAACTATCAAGTCTGGACAAAAGCAGACCTTGCACAAAAATATCTTTCTGGCGTCAGGAGTGCTATTCCTTTAGCTACTGAACAAATTGAAATTATTCTGAGAATTATTCAGACGACTAGACCTCAAGTAAATAACTTTTTAGATTTAGGTTGTGGTGATGGTATTTTAGGTCAAGCAATTCTCAGTCAATACCCTAATTCTCAAGGAGTATTTTTAGACTTTTCAGAATCAATGATTGAAGCTGCAAAAAGTAAAGTTGCCGATGATTATCAAGCTAATTTAGAATTTATCAATGAAGATTATGGTTTGCCAGAATGGGTAAATAAACTTCAGGAAAAAGCACCATTTGATGTAGTCGTCTCAGGATTTTCTATTCATCATCAACCAGACATCAGAAAACAAGAAATATATCAATAAATTTACCAATTATTAAAGCCAGGAGGATTATTTTTGAATTTGGAACACGTTGCCTCCCCATCTAAATTAATTGAGCAATTATTTGATGAACTATTTGTTGATTCTCTCTATGCTTTTCATCAAAATCAAGGCAATAAAAATCAATCTAGGGAAGAAATTAATCAACAGTATTATAGTCGCCCAGATAAAGAAGCAAATATTCTTGCTCCTGTAGAAACTCAATGTGATTGGTTAAGAAAGATAGGTTTTATTCATGTTGATTGTTTTCTGAAATTGTTTGAAATAGCCTTATTTGGCGGAATTAAACCAGAAGCTTAAATGGAAGGAAGAGGGAAGAAGGAAGAAGGAAGAAGGCAGGAGGGAAAGAAAGGTTCAAGGCCAGAAGTTTTTTTATAATATAAAATCCGGATAATTACTATATCCAAGTCATTGCGACGGTCACTCCGTGGAAGGTTTGTGTAGCATTCCGTAAGGAAAGCAATCTCAAGGGTGCGCGGAGATTGCTTCCTAGCGTCGCAATGACGACTGTTTAACCGGATTTGATATATAGCAATGTGCGCTGGCATATTTACAAATTACAGAATGTGTCCAATAGCTAAAAGTCTTAGACTATAAGCTTTTTATTCTCCTGTTGCCTATTGCCTGTTGCCTGCGCACAGCGCTATAACTGATTATCGGAATATGATATTAGCTATCTTTAGTCATCTTTTAGATGACTTCTGCTTTGAGCCAAGAAATTTATTTCTTGGCTTGGCGGATTCGCTGATAACTGATAACTGATAACTGATAACTGATAACTGAAATCTACCCTTGGCGCAAAAAACACAAAATCAGTAGGCACGATCGCTTCAATATTTGGGTCATAACCACCTACTTGATTAGTACGCAACACCCACAAGGAAGCACCAAACTGGAGAAAAATCATCGCTAGTTGGTCGTTAGTAAACCGAGGTAGGAGCGATCGCCAACTCCCTACAACTTGCCATAAAGTTTTTAGAGGAGTCTCTACAGGAAACCCCCCTAAAGTTGTTGCTTCCGAACGCCAGTCTGCTCGTGCTTTTCCCAAGGGTGTTAAGTGATTTTCCAAAGCTTTCACTAGATTGACTAATTGTGTAAAACGCTGAGTTTGCTCATCATCAGGATGTTCTCTGAGCCATTTCATAATTAAAGGATTTAATTTTAACTGAGCTACCATCCGGTTTAAAGCTGTATACAGTGCTTGACTTGAATCTTGCACGCAGGAGTTTATGGGACTAACAGCAGTTGCACCAGTACCATCCCCAGTCCGATAACGAGCTGCCATGACATCAAGTTCTTGCACTATAGAACTGAGTGGAGAAAATTTGATACCGTTAAAATCATAATCTTCGGTCATGGGTTTAAACTTAATGATAATTTCTGAAGTAGGACGCGTTCCTAACCATCCCCATTGCCGATCGCCCATATATTTCATCCAAGATATAGTACCAGCAACAATACCATCACAGTTATGAGTATAGATTTGCCGATATTCTAGATTTAACTGGAGTTCATTTGCTAAAGGTTCCCGTACTACCTTTGTTATTCCAAAAGCAAAATGACCGAAAAATATTCCCAAGGGGGAAAATTCTGGTTTTTTGCCACCAATACCTCCATAGACGTGCATGAATAGAGCTTGTTCGCCTTCTTCCCAGACTCCGGTTTGGGAAATTTCACTCTGTTGTTTTTCTGTAGGGTTGAGCAAAATATTTGCAATGTCTCCTTTCGGAGCAACCTGGTTTTGCCAATATTTATAATTGATGTAGTCTAATGTGGCTTTTTTTCCAGAGATTATTTTCTGGGGTTTAACAGAAAATAAAGCACGAGGAGCGATCGCTTGTACGACAAATTTACCCTGAGCATTCTTCGCTCCATAAATATACCAACCCTTTCCATTTACAGGAGAATTTTCTAAACCTTGGTTCTGAGAAGGTGAAATACCATTGCGGTCAACAATGACAGAAGGAATATAAATAATTTCTTCAACACCATCAAATTCCTGAGAGTTGGAATTATAGTGACGCACTCGAAATAAGTCTTCTCCTACAAACTGGATAATTTTCACCAACCCATAAAAACAACCAGAAATTTGAATTGGTTCGCGACTAATATATAAACTGAGGCGACCTATACCAGTATTTTCAACTACTACAGGTTCCGGTAAAGCCACAATCAGATCGTCTTCCGGTCTAGCACCTGCTAAAGATTCTAGAGGATCGACATTTTGCCAATTATCAATCCGCTCTGGATGAATATTTCCCTCTGTCTTACTCACCCTTACGCGATCGACAAAATTAACATCTGTAGTAACAAGTTGAACATAAGTTTGTAAATGAGAGTCATCACCCCAACGTAAATTCACAACCTGTCCGACGCGGTGTTTATTTTCTGAATCTGTCATCAGCAGTTCCAACAATACACCTTTAACCTCCTCCCTTTCCTCAGCAGTCGGTAAAATTAAACGTCCTACCCATTTACTAATAGGTTGATAGAGTTGCGAATCAACAGATTGAATTAAAGGATAATAACTAGGATGATTACATAAAGACTGCTTGTAGAGTTCATAATTACTAACAGTTCTAAAATCTTCAGGATTTAACCCTGTTGCTACCCAATTTTTGGTTAAAATTCCAGAAATAATATCCAGTGTTTGCTGTAAGTGAGTACGACCATCTGGAAGCATAGCTGTTCCCATCGGACCAATTTCATCGTTATGAGCAACCGGACCCAGAGAAATAAAACTAATTTTCCCCCGACGTTTAGCATGATTCCAATTAGATAAGAACATAATCGGCCATCTTCCAGGAAACATTATCGGACCTAATCGTTCTACACTATCCTTTTCTCCCACTAGGTGATACAGACGTTCTACTACCATTGCTCCAGTATTGCCACTGATTACCCCCGCCAAAGAAATCGCCTCAATGGGTGCCCCTGTAGCTTGCTTGAGAAAAGGCACCGCCCCCATAGACATTTGACCGCCTCCACTGTAACCAATCAGAGCGATCGGTTTTTGACTACCGAGAGGATAACCAAAATAGAGGAGACTATCAAATAACACTTGTGCTAATCCTTGATTTTGAATCAGACTGTAACGAGGGTCTGCTGCAACAGCAACCGCTGCAACATTACGAAGATTAATAATACCAGCGATAGGGTTATTAGGATTTCTCTGAGCAATAGAATCAAGGATGTTCCACAAAAATGCTAAAGGTCGGTCTGTTGTTAGAGAACGGTTTGTGGCAGAGTAGGGCATAATACCTTTGATAATTACTACATCTGGTGGTGTAGCATTAGCTAGGCGATCGAGAAAATTTTCAACTATGGGTAGGTATTGGTAGGAACCTTGGTTGATGCCATCCAAGTATAAGACATAAATAGAAGCATTTTGGCGGTCTGGTACTTCTTCGACTAAACTACCTGAATATCTGAGAGTTGGTGGTTCATACCATCCTGCCCACCAGGTTAACGATTCTAGGGGAGTGAAAATTATTGAACAGAAAAGTGCAATTAGACTTATATATATTAAGTTAATGGTTAGTTTAAAGGTGTCATTCAGGGCAGTGTACCAAATGGTGAAAAAGTTTTGAGATAGGGGTGATAAAAGGATAACGATGGAAAAAGCAATAATTCCTACAACTATATATTTGATGATAGGTTTAATTTTTTGCTTTTGCTGTTTATCTGTTTTTTGGGGTAATAGGTCGGTGCTAATCTGGAAGGAACTAGATTGGTTTCCTGCCATGACAATTTCTTTTAGTTCTTGTTTATCTGTTACTAACTCAGTTCCAGCAGCAAGATTTAATAGCCATCTACCAAAAGCAGTAATAGGAGGACCAATGGTGCGTTGTGATACCTGATGTACAATCCATCCTAAAATATTACAAGCAAATGCTGCCCAAATATTCAGTTGTGTGATTTCTTGTATTGCTCTTATTTCTGCCAGTAAACTCCACAGAGTCAGTAGAACACTGATAGGAATGCCAAAATATGGTAATCCAATGAGAAAGCTTAACATCTGGGGTGCATAACTCAACCCCAGAGTACGGATAACTGTCAGTAATTCTAAGTTGATATTAAAGATGAGGTGACTGACTAACCAAAGACTGATTGCCCAAAACCCAAAACTAAAGACAAATATAATCGCTGAAATTCCCAGACTGAGAACAAAGCGTAATCGTTTAACCTTGTTAATGAATAGTACAACACATTGAGCGATCGCTTGTGCTAAACCAGCAATTAAGACTACAGTTAATGCTACCTGAATGCCTTGGGGCAAACTATTAATTTGGTTATAAACTTCTGGGTTTAGGGTTGATGCACCTGATATGAGGTGCCAGAATTGGTCGAAAGCTTTTCCTGTCATGGTTTTAATTTCACAAAAATAGGTAGAACTCCGGGGTTCTCCTATAAGGGAATGTTTTATGGGATAGAAACTATGTTATATCATGTTCGGTTTGAATACTTATACATAACTGTTGTGAGGAGTCAGTCCTCAGGAGTCAGGAGGGCAGCAAGAAATAAGAGGAGGAAAAAGAGAAAATTTTTTCGTTTGCTGGCGCACAACGCGCGTTAACGCGGAGCGCGGAACAGAGTTATATCGCGCTCTTATCCGGATATGGTCCGAAGTGGTTATTTAAAGAGACATGATATAAAACCCCGCCTTTTAATACCAAATTCAAAAAAGGCCGTTACAGTATTAATCTCTAAATTCCGACCAGCAGAGAAAACCACTGTAGCAATATTTTATGAAATTAGTTGGAGGGAGGCTCAAATTCCCTACTTCCCCTCCTGGGAGGGGTTAGGGGTGGGTTAACTTTTGACTTCTGACTTTGTTAACCCTCCCCCCCTTTAATACCAAATTCAAAAAAGGTCATTACAGTATTAATCTCTAAATTCCGACCAGTAGACAAAAGCACTGTAGCAATATTTCATGAAATTGGTATAAGGCGAAATGTGTTTGGAGGAAGGCTCAAATTCCCTACTTCCCCTCCCAGGAGGGGTTAGGGGTGGGTTAACTTTTGACTTCTGACTTTGTTAACCCTGACCAGTTAAAGCATCTGCAAACGGATCGGGCAAAGCTTCTTGTACTTCCATGTCTTCATTGTCTTCAACAGATAAATCATCACTATTTAGATTTTTTTTTAAAAAATTTTGGTTGTGTTGGTGCCGAGTAAAATCTTGTAATCTTACTAACTCCTGTTGATAAACAGAAATAATTTTTGCCAGAGACTCTGCCACTTCATTCCAACTTTCATCATCTACAATTTTTTCAGCAATTCCTTGAAATAAATCTCCACTTTGATTTTTTTGAACATACTCCCTCAATAATTTTCCAGATTTTTGTAAAGCAGCCTGATACGCTTCTCCATCAGACCACCAAAGTCCGGGCTGATTCAATAACCAAGTCAAAATATATTCCTGAGCGTGTTGCTCTTTTACCCAATTAGCAAGATACTTTAATTCATCCATAAATTACCTCTTGAATTATGCCAATTATCAATACTAATACTATGTTTAATTCGACTCTCAAAACAAACATCTTTCACGTTTTACTCCAAAGTGATGGAGAACGTATTATTACTTCGGAATTAAGTTCTTCTGTATTTCCTTAGTCCGACTGTAGGGGCAAAGGGCTGTTTGCCTACTTTGACCGCTAGCTAAATGTAGCAAAATTTTTAATATAGCAGAAGGAAGAAGGAAAAATCTGACGTTGTCTGAGTTTTAAACTTTTGATATGTCAAATACAGTAATGGCGATCGCTATATTTGCTATGAGAAAGGAGAGTTTAATTTCCTAAATTTCAAAATTATTAGATTTTTTTCTATACAATTTACTCAAAACTAACAATAATAACCATCAGCATATCTGACAACTCTAACTATACTAATTTTTGGCTGCCCTGAATACAAATAAATATAGCACTCGGGGCAGTTGTGTAAAATTATCTGGCAAAAAGGAAGCACTGGAGCTTCGCATAGGGAACAGGAATCGTAGTTTCATACTTTCTGGGAAAAGTTAATAGCCTTTAATTTTATACCTTACTAATAATTTTATACCCTACTAAACTTTTAAATAATTACCTTTTCTTCAAAAAAGAGGATTGACTAAAAAAATATAAGAATGATTTTTTTTCTCAAAAGGAGAGTCTTAAAACCTAAAAATATTAATTATTCAGTGAATTTATTGAGTTTTTAATAATCTCTCTTGGTGCGGGTTCCTTTAATACTTTAGTCGTCGCGGGGTCTACTGGTTTTTTGCCTAGTGGATTCAGTCTACAATTCTTGTATTGATTAGTGTAATCTATCAGCCATCGGTGAACCTTTCCCAAAAGGTAGCTTGCCTTCCTTAATAGTTTATCTTTTTTGCCCAAAGAAAATTAACATCTTTTTTCTAGTAAAACACAAAGCTTTTTTAATTTATTACACTTGATACTTTTATTCTCCATCTATCTAATAGTTTAGATAAATGTTTATAATTAATTGATTATTTAGCTTCATTTCATTTAACACTTTGTACAAATTATGATTTTGATTTACTTTTAATTGGTCATCAATTATGAACAATATTTTATTGATTTATTTCCCAAATATACTGCTAGCGTTACTAAGTTTCTCTCCTTTAGTGTGCTAGAAAAAATATTAATTTCTTATATAATTACGGGAGGTTATAGAGTTATATATTATGCACAGTTTATTCTACAGTAAATCAAAGATAATATTGGGAGCCTTCTAAATATAGTAATTATGAACTTCACTTTATAATTAAGACAAAATAAAAAAAAATAATTCCCTGATAATAATATAGATTATAATTTTACGTTTAGTTAAACTTTAAACTATTGAAGCAAATTATCTATAACACTGAATTGATTGATACAGAATTATTAATTTGTATTAAATACGTTTTTTTGTATCAAGCTATACTTGAAATCTTAAAAAAAACCTTTACTAGAAAAAGTCAAAAAAAAACACCTGTAATCTAAAAACTGTACTTAAAATTTAGTAGAGAAACTCAGGGAAGTCAAAAGATTATGGGACAGCAAAAATTTGGTGTTATCGGTCTAGCTGTAATGGGAGAAAACCTAGCTCTCAACGTAGAACGCAATGGATTTCCCATCTCCGTATACAATCGCAGTAGCGATAAAACCGAGAAATTTATGGCAGAGCGGGCACAAGGTAAAAACGTCCATGCTGCTTACACTCTAGAAGATTTTGTCCAATCTCTAGAAAGACCCCGCAGAATCCTAGTTATGGTAAAAGCAGGAGGACCAGTTGATAAAGTCATCGAACAACTAAAACCTCTCCTAGACAAAGATGATATGATTATCGACGGTGGTAACTCCCTCTACGAAGACACAGAACGTCGCACTAAAGATTTAGAATCCACCGGACTAGGTTTCATGGGGATGGGAGTTAGTGGTGGTGAAGAAGGAGCTTTATGGGGACCTAGTTTAATGCCAGGCGGTACAGAGGCTTCCTACAAAGAGTTAGAAGCAATTTTAACTAAAATAGCAGCTCAAGTTGATGATGGTCCTTGTGTCACTTACATCGGTCCTGGTGGTGCTGGTCATTATGTAAAAATGGTACACAACGGCATTGAGTACGGCGATATGCAGTTAATTGCTGAAGCTTATGACTTACTCAAAAATGCTGTTGGTATTAGTAACGAACAACTCCATGAAATTTTTGCTGAGTGGAATAAAACTCCTGAGTTGGAATCTTTCTTAATTGAAATTACCGCCGACATCTTTACCAAGAAAGATACTGAAACTAGCAATCATCTAGTTGATATGATTATTGACTCTGCCGGACAAAAAGGTACAGGTAGATGGACGGTAATTAATGCTTTAGAGTTGGGTGTTGCTGTTCCAACTATTACCGCTGCTGTTAATGCTCGGATTATGTCTGGTATTAAGGATGAGCGTGTAGCAGCTTCTAAAGAATTAACAGGTCCGACTGGTAAGTATGAAGGCGATGCCAAAGTTATGATCGACAAGGTTCGGGATGCTTTGTATTGTTCTAAGATTTGTTCTTATGCTCAAGGTATGGCATTGTTGGCTGCCGCATCCAAGGAATTTAATTACAATCTGAATTTGGGTGAGTCGGCGCGAATTTGGAAAGGTGGTTGTATTATTCGGGCTGGATTTTTGAATAAAATTAAGAAAGCTTTTGATGAAAATCCTGGTCTACCTAATTTATTGTTAGCACCAGAGTTTAAGCAGACTATTCTAGATCGCCAAGATGCTTGGAGGGAAGTTGTTGCCACTGCTGCTAATTTAGGATTACCTGTTCCTGCCTTTAGTGCTTCTCTGGATTATTTTGATAGTTATCGTCGAGCAACTTTACCTCAAAACTTGACTCAGGCTCAACGGGATTATTTCGGTGCTCACACTTATGAGCGTACTGATAAACCTCGTGGTGAATTCTTCCACACTGAGTGGCCTAGTAAGTAATTCTTTCTGTCTGTTTGACATACTCCCGACGTTGCCCTTACGGGACAACGCGGGATTCTTCAACTCGCAAGTAAACGAATCGCAGTTTCGTGTGAGGTGATGTTCTCCCCCTGTGTTGATAATAATCCTATTTTCTGTATCAGAAGTGCTGAGTTATAGATTAAAGTCAACGACTCCCTCACCAGAGGCGTTGCTCTCCAAAACGGAGCGTGAAAATTTCTCTTCACTCCGCTCCTCAATGAAACGGGACTTGCCAAGTCTACCTCACCACCAACATATCTTCTATCCAACGATAATTCTTTGGAATATCAAACAGTGGTTTGGGCTTGACACTATGTACAGTCAGATTTTGTGCCATAACTTCTATCAATGAAAGTCTTAGTATCGTGGCAGTGTCGATGGAGCTAGAATATAAATGCCAATGGTACTGTTCAGAGTTAGTAGTAGTAGATAGATTTTTTCCATCATCAAAGACTTGTTGCAGGTGTGGTCACGTCCAAGATATGCCGTTAAGCCTGAGAACGTATGANACGCATCCTTAAAACTTTAACCTTTAGCGATCGCCTAATTTATGAAAAATACAGCTCATACAGTTACTTTTATGTTACATTATCAATATTTATGTAATATGTAAAGATGCCAGCGCTCATTGCTATACTTCCAGCAAAATCAATAGCCAATTTTAGACAGCGTTTTGGGTTTGCTTATGGAAAGTCTTATGGGTGAGGGTAGGAGACAGGAGACAGGAGACAGGAGAAATGGGAATCAGCGAGGAGGTAGGAGTAAAAATTGTCAATTTGGGATTTTTCTGCACTTTGGAGGAGGGAAAGCAGAAGGCAGAAAGCAGAAGGTAGAAGGGAAAGAAAAGTTCAAAGGGAGTTATATCATGTCCGGATAATTAGTTATAAAAAAACTTTCTCCTTCAACTCTAGTTCTTCCTCTTCCTTCTTCTTTCTTCCCTCCTGACTCCTGACTCCTGACTCCTGACTCCTAATAAATAGCTTAGTTATTTGTAGCAAACATTTATCGCGCTTGGTATTAGTACCTAATTCTCGGATCGATATAAGCATTTAAAATATCAATAAAAATACTAACTACCACAACAATTCCGGCAAAAAATACAACAATTCCCTGTACTGTAGGATAATCTCGCGAACTAATTGCTTCATATAATCTATTCGCTAAACCAGGCCAAGAAAAAGTTACTTCGGTTAATATTGCTCCTCCTAATAAAGCAGCAAAAGTCAATCCTAAAATTGTAATTACTGGAATCATGGCATTTTTGAAAGCATGAGCAAATAGTATTCTTAATTCAGGAACGCCTCTTGCTCTAGCAGCTTCTACATAATCAGATTTTAATGTTCGTTTGAGATTAATTCTGACTATTCTTTCAAAAATACCACTGAGCAAAATTCCTAACGTTAAACTCGGCAAAGCTAAATAATATATAGAGGTGAAAAAATGACTTATATTACCACTAAAAATACTATCAACTGTGTATAAACCTGTAATACTTGGAGGTGGATTTTCAGTAATAGGAAAACGAGTACCTAAAGGAAACCATTTTAACTGTACTGCAAAAATTAATTGTAAAATCATGCCAGCCCAGAAAGGTGGAACTGCATAAGTAATAATTCCAAATAAACGCCCACCAATATCTAACTTGGTATCAGGGTGAGAAGCTGCAATAGAACCCACAGTAATACCAACAATTAGAGCGATCGCCATACTAAATACTGCTAATTCTACAGTGGCAGGAAAATAATTTTGAATAATTTGCCAGACTGACTCCCCGCGAGTGGTCATTGATGTACCAAGGTCAAAACTGAGTAATTTTCCTAGATAATTAAGATACTGTTCCAGTAGTGAGCCATCTAAACCAAGTTCTACTCTTAGAGCTTCTTTTGTTGCTTTTGATACTTTTGGTCCAAGAATAGCATCTACAGGGTCTCCCGGTGTTGCTCTTAATAACAAGAAAACTAATGTACTAATAGTCCATAACATAAGTGGGGCTAATAGCAAACGTATTAATATATAAGAATATAGGGCTTTAGAGCGAGACATTATTTCAAGTTAAAGAAGGAAGAAGGAAGAAGGAAGAAGGAAGAAGTAAGAAGGAAGAAGGAAGAAAAAAATGGATGGGAACTCAAACCCCAACCAATTCAACACCGTGTAGAGGGTGGGGTATAAACCCAAGATAAAAAAATAATTTCTACTCTTATTCTTCCTGACTCCTGAATTATTTTAACCCTTCTTCTTCCTTCCTAAAAATAACATCTGCAACTCGACAAACTTCAGACATTTCTTTAACATCGTGAACTCGTAAAATATCTACAGACTCAGCGATCGCCGCCACACAACCTGCAGCAGTTCCCCAAACTCTTTGTTTAGCATCAGGTTGATTTAAAATTTTACCAATAAAACTTTTACGAGATAATCCTACTAAAATCGGACAATTTAAACTTTTAAACCTTGATAAATTGCGGATAATTTCTAAATTTTGTTCGTAATTTTTAGCAAAACCAATACCAGGGTCAATAATAATTTTATCCCTTTCAATTCCCGCTGTTATAGCAGCCTCTATTCGACTCTCTAAAAATTGATATATTTCCCCAATTAAATCTTGATAATCTGTCAATTTTTGCATTGTTTTTGGCGTACCCTTAATGTGCATTAATACAATCGGCACTTTGAGACCAGCCACCACTGAAAACATATCTGAGTCATAAGTTCCCCCAGAAATATCATTAATTAAATTAGCACCAACTTCCACAGCTTTTTGTGCAACTACTGCTCTAGTTGTATCAACAGAAATAGGAATTTCAGCACAAATATTTTGCTGATTTCTTAATAACTTAATTATTGGTAGAACCCGATTAATTTCCTCCTCCAGAGAAACAACTTCAGCCCCTGGTCGAGTAGATTGACCGCCAATATCAATCATATCAGCACCAGATTCTACCATTTTTTTTGCTTGTTTTAAAGATGTTTCTAATGTATTAAAATCACCACCATCACTAAAACTATCTGGCGTTACATTCAAAATGCCCATAATATAGGTACGTTTTCCCCAAACAAAATTTTGATAGTAATTGTGCATATTTGATGATGTTTAATAATTAAGGTTTGCTGAATAAAGTATGAGTGGTAGGGGTAGGAGACAGGAGACAGGAGACAGGATAAATGGAAATCATAGAGGAGGTAGTCGTAAAAATTGTAAGAGTGATTTTTCTGCCATAATCATCCCAAAATACTAGCTTTGTTGCAGCTCTTTATACCGAAAAGCTTGCACTTTTTAAAGGCAAAAAAAGGCTGAAACCAATATCATTCAATGCTTTGATATTTAATCAGCAAGCCCTAATTAACCCACTAACAGTTTAGATGATTTATGAGAATTTATTTTAGGATAATTTAAGCAAAAGGGAAGAAAAAAATTGTCAACTATAACTGTTAGTAGAACAAAAACTAGGTCGAAGAATTAAACCAAATCTATACATGATAGTGAGGCTTTATTCTCCATAATTATTACAGAAAAATCAAGGTATAAAGCCTCTCCATTCATGGAGAAAAAGAAAAAAATTCCTTTTAACCCAATCCTCTCCTTGAAAAGAAGAGGTAATTCTAAATTATTAATTCTTAATTCTAAATTATTGAACACCAATTTATAGTTATGTTATAGTGCAAATTGTTTAGGAAATTAGTAAATTTATATTTCTATTTTGCTGTAACATACTCTTTTTTCCTCCCTTTTTTAATTTCTCAAAGAAGTCTAATTAATCATCAATAATCCTGAAATTATTTATAATTAATTAGACGAGAAAAACTATCTGGCATTAAACTTGCTCCCCCAACTAAAGCACCATCAATTTCTGGTTGAGCCATAATTTCATCAACATTATTAGGTTTAACAGATCCACCATATTGAATAGTGACATTAGAATTAGTTAACTTACTACGAATTAAACCAATAACACGGTTAGCTTCTGTAGCTTCACAAGTATCGCCAGTACCAATTGCCCAGATAGGTTCATAAGCAATTACTAGATTTTCCTGATCCACATCAATTAAATCTGTGGCCAACTGAGAAAAGATATGTGATTCTGTTTCATGAGCAGCTCTTTGCTCCTTAGATTCTCCCACACAGAGAATAGGGGTTAAACCATTCCTCTGAGCAGCTTTTAAGCGCAAATTAACTGTTTCGTCAGTTTCACCAAAATGTTGACGACGCTCACTGTGGCCAACAATTACATAACTAACTCCAATTTCCTTCAGCATTGGGCCAGAAATTTCTCCTGTATACGCTCCCTCCTCTTCCCAATGAACATTTTGGGCACCCAACTTTATCCGACTCCCATGCAAATTTTTTGACATAAAATCTAGTGCAGTAAAGGGAGTGCAGAGAACTACTTCAGGTTTTTCAGGGATTTCTGTGAGTTGAGACATCAAACCCTGGAGAAACTCTTTAGCTTCTGCTTGGGTTTTGTACATTTTCCAGTTCCCAGCAATTATAATTTTTCTCACTGTTGATTTTGTAGACCTCAAACTTGACTATCTGCAACACTCCAGTCTAAGGCTTTATGAGTCCTTTTTCTAGACTTCAAAGAATAATTGTTTTCCTCATCACAATTGTGTTGATTGGGATGGTGTTATCCTACTGGCCAAATTCTAATCGAGCTTGCTCAACTATTTCTGCTGTGACGACTTCTTGCTCTGCTTCTCTGGCCAAATCTTCAATTCGCTTTCTTGCCTGAGCTCGAACAAAATAGGGAATGTTTTTTAATTTAATTTGAGCTTCTGGCGTCCATTGTAATTCGTGATTAAAATTAGAATCAGTCATATTAAATCTTCCAGCATAGGTTTATCTGCCAGGGATGAAAATCTCTAGCTAATTAAGGAAAGTTCTCTTAGATTAGAACTCATATTACTTTATTATTTTTATTAGTCCATTTTAACTTAACTTTGTATTCTCAGAAATTCCAAACTAACTATTAGGAAAATTTTAGGGAACTGGAAATATAAAATTTACAGCACTTTTTAAGATGGTGAGGTACAGTTCCATATTAATCTCTATTCCCGACTTCCAATTTGGTACCTTTCTCCTGCCTTATTATACCAATTTAAAAAAAGAATGTTACTAATAATAAGTGCGATCTAAATACTTTAAAGAAAATGTCCCTTTGAGAAAAAAGAGAATTTACTAGCTCAAAACTGGTATTGAAGTCATTCATTCTGTACGTCGCCAATCCGACAGCTCCCCTACCTGACTCCTAAGAAATACCCTAGCTATTTGTAGCAAACATTGATGAAATTGGTATTACTCAGACTTTCTCTAGAAAAATTGCGATCTAAGTACAGAGGAATTTGAGCATGAGAATGCGATCACATACCATGGGACACCATTACCCTCAATGTCTTCCCCAAAAGCTTGTCTGTTCCCTGCTATAGTTATATATAGTATGTTTCATATCAGTGAGGTACATCTGGCGGGCAAGATGCCCGCATTTTATTGTTAATATTTGTAGATCATATACCACCGAATCTCTTGTAAAACTTAAGAATAATATATAAATGTGATGACAAAACTACATATTTATGAAGCAAAACAAGCCTCAAGATTTCGAGAACTACAAAATTCTTTACGCGATCGCTGGGAAAGTATAGATTTATGTGACCATGGTGACTCCGATATTTTGATTATTCCTTCTGTGACACTAGACCAACGGGAATTGCAAAAGATAGAGGGCAGTCATAATTATGAAGAACGATATCTATTTTCTTTGATTCGTCTACGTAACCCCAGAACTAGACTAATTTACATTACTTCCGAACCTCTGCACCCGAGCATCATTGACTATTACTTACAACTATTACCAGGAATCCCATTTTCCCATGCTCGCGAGCGACTACTCCTATTTGCCACCTATGATACTTCTGCAAGACCTCTAACAGAAAAAATTTTAGAACGTCCACGCCTCATTGAGCGTATTCGTTTAGCATTGCGCCGGGATAAGTCCTACATGGTTTGTTATAACTCCACTTCACTTGAGCGAGAGCTATCCCTACAGTTAGGTATTCCTCTATTAGCATCAGACCCAGATTTGAATTTTTGGGGGACTAAAAGTGGCAGCAGGCAGATATTTACTGAGTGTAATATACCTCATCCTGATGGGAGTGAGTTAGTTTGGAATGTTGATGATTTGGCATTAGTAACAGCGCAGTTATGGGAGCGTCAACCTCACCTACAACGAATTGTGATTAAGTTGAATGAGGGATTTTCAGGGGAAGGTAATGCGTTGTTAGACTTACAACCATTGCACAAAGAAGTGAATAGTGATATGGTGACAGCAATACGCGATAGTTTTAGCACACTGCGCTTTCAGTCTGGTGATGAAACTTGGGAAAATTTTAGTCAGCGTATTTTTGAGTTAGGAGCGATCGCAGAAGCTTTTATAGAAGGAGATGTGAAACGTTCGCCAAGCGTACAAGGTCTGATTAATCCCAAAGGAAAAGTTGAAATTATTTCTACCCATGACCAAATTTTAGGTGGACCTGATGGGCAAATTTTTCTTGGTTGTCGTTTTCCTGCTGATGAAGCTTACCGATTACAGTTACAAGAATTAGGTATGAAAGTGGGAAAAAATTTAGCGGAAAAAGGTGCTTTAGATAGATTTGGTGTGGATTTTATTGCTGTATATCAAGGTGAAAATGCTACCCCAAAATGGGATTTATCTGCAATTGAAATTAACTTGCGTCGTGGTGGTACAACTCATCCATTTATGACATTAAAATTATTAACAAATGGATATTACGATCGTACTACTGCTTTATTTTATAGTCAGCAGGGACGGGCAAAATTTTACAAAGCTACTGATAATTTACAAAAAAGTCCTTATCGGGGTTTATTACCTAATGATTTGATGGATATTATTGCCTTTAATCAATTACATTTTGATAGCTGTACTGAGACCGGAACTGTATTTCACATGATGGGTTGTTTATCACAATTTGGCAAATTAGGTTTAACCAGTATTGGTAATTCTCCTGAACAAGCGGAAGAAATTTATCAAAAAGTTGTTAATGACCTAGATATTTCTTGTCAAACTTCCAGTAAGTTTGGTGTTCAACATTTCGGTTTTAGTTCTTTCTAGAGAAAAATTATTGAAGAAGGAGTCAGGAGTCAGAACTCAGGAGTCAGGAGGGAAAATTGCATGGGGATTCTAACCCCAAACAATGAGGTAATAATTAATTGGCTTGCGCTCAAAAGTCTTTTAGTAGGGGTAGGAGACAACCCACCCCTCGCCCCTCCCCCTCCCAGGAGGGGAATACAGGAGACAGGAGTCAGAACTCAGGTGGAACGGGGAATTATAGAGGAGGTAGGAAGAAAAGTTATCCCAAGATTGTTCTGTCATAATCGTCCCAAAATACTAGCATGCATGAGCTTTTTACACCAAAAAGCTTGCACTTTTTTCGACCAAAAAAGGCCAATACCAATATCAATCAATGGTTTGAAATTTAATCAGCAAGCCCTAATTATTAATTATTAATTATTAATTATTAATTATTAATTATTAATTAATGAATACTACTTTCCCATATTCCGCTTCATTTTTTCTAATTCTTCATCTGTTTCTAGACTTTTAAACTGTTCTTCCAATGGGTCTAATGAATTAGCAAAATTATAGAAATTGGTTTGATTCCAGCCATCGGTTTCCCAGCGTCTTTCATTCTTAGCAGTATAACGGTTAGCTTCAGCTTGAACAGCTTTTGCTCGTACTTCCTCCCGACGTTGTTTAATTTGACGATAGAGTTCTTTCGCTTGTTGGATGCGCTGCTTACATCCTTGCATCTGTCCCCAATGTTGATTACCTTGGCGTAAAAAAAATGCTTCCCTTTCTTGAGCCGCGTGAGCTAGGTCTGGTCGATTAGCTGTTCGTGCTTTTTCCACTCGGTTATGCCAACGCTTCACTTCTTGCGCTGTTGAAAGAATATCTTGCTCTAATTTTTTTTCTTGGCGCTGGAGTTGCGCTATTAGACGCAAAGTATCTTCTTCTTGTTTGCGTAGTTGCTCTTCGAGTGCCTGAAGTTCTAAATGAGGATTATTCCGCAGAAACTCTTCAAGCCGATTTTCTAGAAATTCGCTGAAATCGTCAAATAAACCCATAGTTAAGATTACATAAAATTAAGAGTATTAGGCAGTGGAAAATTTAACTTTTAATTAGCTATCAGCATTTCAGCTTTCAGCTTTCAGCACGCTAACAGCTTGAGTTTAAATCCCCGACTTCTAGCTTGTCGTTTAATTTCTAAGAGGGGTAGCGTATCCCCTTCTCAAAAGCTTATTGCTAAACGCCGATAAGCTGTTTACTGAGCATTCCGGACCGAAACGAAACGCTTTTTAACTTATAGAACTTGAAATTATAGCAGGGAACAGTGGGAAAAACATTGTCTAGCATAAGCCATAACCACTATGGCTATTGCTATACTAACAGCTATCACTAAAACTGTTGCCCTACAAAAACAGAACGAACTTCACCATTACGGCGAATTACAGCTTCTTGGTTTGCCACATTAACAAGAGTCCAACCACTACCACCAATATTCTCGCCTACATATATCCGACGCGCTACACCCTCAATTTCAAATAAAGCAGCCGAACGTTCCCCTAACTCCAAAATACCCACTAAGGTATTAATAGGAATCTGAACTTGACTTTCTGCCACTGCTTTCGTCGCAGGTATTTCTGCTGGCGGTGGAGGTAATTGTAATGGTTGTGTTGGCGCTTGTGACTCTTCTGATTTTGCTTCTGTTTCAGATTGAGTTTCTGCTTCTGGTTTAGTTTCAGGTTGGGACTGGGATGATGCTTCCGGTTGGCTTGTTGCTTCCGGTTTTGTTGCTACTTCTTGTGTTGGTTTAGCTTTCTCTTCTACTTTTGCCGTTTCTGCTTTTGCCGTTTCTGGTTTAGCTTTCTCCTCTACTTTTGCCGTTTCTGCTTTTGCCGTTTTTGTTGCTTCCGACCTTTCTGTAACGTTTTCAGCAGCATCTGCGGAGGCAGAAGCATTAGATGCAGATGCTGCTGATGGCTTTGGGGAAGATTCGGTAGACTTTGGTGCTACTGCTACTGCTGAAGGTACAACACTTGGCACTGGAGGAATTACCACCACTTTAGTTTCTGGAATAGTTATAGGTGCTTTTGCTACTTGTGCCTCCATGAGATCAACCAGTCGGTTGAGCGGTAATAGTAAGCTAGTGTTTGTTGGTTGGTTTGCAGGTACTGGTATTGTTGGTAAATTGTTGCTTGGTGGGGCGGGTGGTATACCAGGAATTTGTTGTTGTTGTTTGCGAGTTGCTTCTTTTTGTTCAATCATTTGGAGCGATCGCTCTATATATTCAGCAAATTCTTGATCTGCTACTGCTCTAGGACTTAATGTTTCTGATGATTCATTTAGCTTTTCTACATAACCTAAATAACCCAAAATTTTATCGAGTCCTCCCCTAGTTACTAACCACAAAGAAAGGGTGACTAATATAGAGGCAAAAGCTGCCCCTAAAAGTAGTTTATCTAACGATTTGCTTTGTTTTTTTTCTGCTTCTAATTTAGCTAATTTTGCCTTTTCTTCTTTGTCAATTTCTTGAGGTTGAGTATTATTTTGAGGCAGAACAATTTGAGGAACCTTAATTTGCGTTAAAGAGACAACTTCTGGTCTAGCTACTTGAGTCGGTAAGCGACTACCACCATCCAATACTCGGTCAATATCACGGAACATATCGTCCATCAAATTCTCAGCAAGATTATCTACCGAAATAGGCTCTTTAAATCTTGTTTTTTCTGAATTTTCTTCAGTTTTTTGGTAGTTCGTGGTCATATTCTTTTTTTACTCCCTATCCTCAATAATTTTTGATTTAAGAGTTTGTTTAATTTTGATTCGGATATTTTAGTTTATCAATATTATCTAGTAACTGTGTCTCATAATGATATTAATTATAGACATTTTAACTATAGTTTATAAGTTGTTCAGCATTTAAGCTATATATCTTAATTTTGGAAAAGGGAACAGGGAATACCGGAGCTGGCAAGGAGGAATATATAATCTAAATTAGTTTACTACATAACTCTACTATCATTATTTTGAGTTTTTGTCAACAATTACTTGACTATTGGGCCAAATTTCAGATTTATTTGTAGCAGTGTTGGTTGTTTAGAAATTTGGTACAGCAATCTTTGTCAGCGCTCAATAATTAACAATTAATCATTACCTATCCTGAAAATTATAGGATTAGCGAACATATTTTTTTTACTTCTTTAAAAAACAGGATTAAAATCTTAATTATTCTGTAAATTATGCTCATCTAGTGAATATTTATAGAGAGATATTATTGATTTTTTTTTGTAAAAAAACTAAGATAGATATTGAGAAAATAATAGATAAAAAATAGAGGTCTATTGAACCAGACATGATATTACTTTTAAGTTGCTACAGGCAAGCGACCTTCAACTCTCTGATATTGCTTGGTTAAGAGCCAGGTTTGACTGTCTTCGTAGGTATCACTAGAAAAAGATAGTTGATAATTTTCAGCGGGATTATAAACATAGCTTTGACCTGAAATATTGGTAATTAAAATTAACACTTGAAGGGGAAAAGCAGTGCGGTCAATCCAAAGTTCGGTAAACTGTAAATTGAGAGCTAGGTCTGTCTGAGTTTCTGTTTCTGGTAGGTCTTCGACTTGTTGGAAGCGTTGTCGTAATTTTGTTAATATAGTTTCATCGCTACTTTCTACATCGTAAGCGCTGCTATCTACGGCACGAACGATTATATTTGGCTCTTGTCCGTTGTCTGGATAGTATAGGTTATGGAAACACTAGAAGAGGCTCTTATAATAGTCAACCAACTTTCCATCGAACAAAGAGAAATGTTATTAGAAATTGTTAAAAATCAAATGATTGAAGATAGTCGAGAGGAAATAGCTCAAGAAGTAAAAGAAGCGATCGCCTCTTTTCATAGAGGAGAATTACAATCTCAGTCTATAGAAAATATTATCGCTGAGTTACAAGCAACTTTAACAGAAGATTAATAAGAAAAATTGTTTTGATCCCAAAATTTAAACGGTCATTTCGTAAATTTGTGAATAAACATAAAACATGGTTAATAAAATTACCGATCTAAAATTACTGTATGAAGAAGATTATTTTCTGTGGTTAGAAGAAACAATCAAACTACTAAATAATCGTCAATTATAAAACCTAGATTATGAGAACTTAATTGAGGAGTTAGAAGCATTGGGTAGAAGTGAAAAAAGTGCTGCTCAAAGTTTCGTTATTTTAATTCTTCAACATCTTCTCCTTTATCAATATTGGTCAGAAGAAAGAGCTAATAACTCTAGCCATTGGTGTGGATAAATTTTAACTTTTCGGGCTCAATTAGAATTAAAAATCACAACAAATTTACGAAATTATTTAGCTGAACGACTTGACTATCTTTATGGCAAAGCTAGAAAAATTGCTCAAGCTAAATCGAGACTTCAGTTACCAGAAATTAACCCTTATTCTCTGGAACAGATATTGGATGAAGATTGGTTACCAGAGTAGTTATTCAACATCTCTTCCTTTATCAACATGAGCATCAGTTACATACATAATTGTTTCACGGTTCATATAATCAACTAATCAACTAAAAGGTAAACCCACGCGGGCAAGATGCCCGCACTGGCAACATTTAATTGTTAATATCACTTCCAAATAAAGACTCTAAATTACGATATCCACTAACTATTCTCACGATTTCTATTTCTACCTCAGTTACTTGATAAAAAATAATATAACCATCTAAGGGCACACCTCTTAAATTAGGTATTATTTGAGCATAACTTCGCCCCATCTTAGGAAAGTTAATTAAGTTTTTACACTTATCATCAAAGCGTTTAATAAAACGTTCACCTGCTTCTACACTAAAGTTACTAAAATAATCAGAAATCTCATCTAGATCGCGAATAGCTGCTTGAGATAAACTATATTTATTCACCTAAATTTTCCTCTCGCAACCGCTGAAATTTTTGCTTTAATTGTGCAATAACAATTTCTCCATCAACTTTTTCACCCCTTTCTAATTGTTCTAAACCTACTTTGACTTGAGCGCGAGTTTCATCAAGCCATTCTTGATAATCTTGTTCTTGTTTTTCTAATAGTTTTAAAGCGACATCAATGGCCTGTTGAATATTGGTATACCTTCCCTTAGTAATTTGGGATTGAAGAAATTTTTCTTGTTCGGGAGTTAAGATAATATTCATCATCCAATTTAAAAAATAAACTATATTTAATTCTATCCTTTATTCAGGATTTATCTTACAAAAAAAGAGCTAAAAAGAGCTGAAATAGAACGTAAGGATTCAGAAGTCAGAGTAACACACCAAAAATCAACAATTGTAGTCAACCAAAATAATCATTTTTTCCTTGCTTGACGCTTGGTTTTCCTTTCTATCAGTTTAACTCGAACTGCTTCATATCCTGGACAGGGAGGACTGGCCGCAATTCGCAATTTTTGCCAAGCGATCGCGATTCTGTTCTTCCCAATATGCTCGAATTTCTTCTGCCATCTTCAAAACTTCCTGATACTCTGCCTCAACTTCTACTTCAGGACTTACGCAAAGACACTATATGTAGTGTACAGACTTAACTTGAGTAGGTGTTACTCCATGTTAATAAATTTCACCTTCAAATAAATCATATTGCTTGTGGGATGTTAGTCTGGAATTTTTTAAAAAGATTAGCAGTAAAAATAGGAAAAACTATTTACAAAATCAAACATGAATTGCTCTCAGATTATCTGCTCCAAGAACTGAAGAAGCCTACAATAAAATTCAGGGCTGTTTTGATTTTATAGGTGTTTATTGCCCTTGTTTTAACAATGAGACCTGTCTTGAGGCGATCGCTTAAAAAATATTTATATAGTGTCCGTGCGTAAGTCCTGTGATAAATATTAAATAGTGTTAAGGAAGGGAACGGGAAAGATAGATAGATGATAAAAAGCCTTTGAGCCAAACCAACTTCCCAACGGGTCTACCTGGTACACCTCCTGATACCCCTCTAGGTCTAAGTTCAGTTGTCCAGGAGTCCCTTCCCTACCCTTTGGTTTGGCCTGAAAACCCTTAGTCATTTTGTCCAAAAAGCAACTCCCCCAATTACGGCGGGGAGTTGTCTTTTTCTTTTTAGGAGTATACCGCTTACAAAAGTCCCGATACCGTTTGGCACAATCCTCTAAGGTTGTGGCCAATTCCAGAAAAGCGGGATGCCATTCCGTCAAACCATCATCAGTCAATTGTGCATAGCTACCATAATTACTAAAAGCATAGGTAAACCCCAGACGTAACCCTGCAGCTTTGGGGTTGGCATGGATATAGCGCAGAGTCTTGAGAATTCGGTCGCGATCGCCGTTCGGAATGGCTTCACTAAAATACCGTTGCTCCCAAAAATGTCCAGTACGATGCAAAAATTGGTTCAATACCATAGCGCTATACCAGTTTAGCCAGTGCATCAGCTTGGGTAACTCCTCTGGATTTTCTGGCGATAATAAGTAATGGACATGGTTTAGCATAATGCAGAGGCCATAAAGCTGAAACTGAAATTTCTTCTTCACCTTGGCAATGACTTCTAATAAAAGTTCTCGGGTCGCACGTTTGGCCAAGTTAAATTCTTTATTATTGCAGCGCACCGTAATGTGGAAGGTGCAATTTGAGGGTAAATTTCTAGGTTGACGAGGCATCTCAGTTATCAGTTATCAGTAGTCCAGTAGAGTGTGTTTTGCTGCGCAAGATGTTTGCGGAGCATTCCGTCAGGAAAAAGCATAGCGTAACGCACTGCCTTTTCCATAATGTTCGGTGCCCTGCGACGAATTGCTACTGGACTATGGAAAAATTATTGAGATTTTTGTGGCGCGATCGCTAACTTTTTCACAAATAGACAAAAAATATGGTTAATCAAATTACCGATCTAAAATTACTGTATGAAGAAGATTATTTCCTGTGGTTAGAAGAAACAATCAAACTACTAAATAATCGTCAATTAGAAGACCTAGATTATGAAAACTTAATTGAAGAGTTAGAAGCATTGGGTAGAAGTGAAAAAAGTGCTGCTCAAAGTTTCGTTCTTTTAATTATTCAACATTTACTATTTTATCAATATTGGGAGGAAGAAAGAGCTAATAACTCTAGGCATTGGCGTGGATAAATTTTAACTTTTCGGACTCAATTAGAATTAAAAATCACAACAAATTTACGGAATTATTTAGCTGAAAGACTTGATTATCTTTATGGCAAAGCTAGAAAAATTGCTCAAGTTAAATCAGAACTTCAGTTACCAGAAATTAACCCTTATTCTCTGGAACAGATATTGGATGAAGATTGGCTTCCAGAGTAATTATTTAACATCTCTTCCTCTATCAATACGATTACACCACAATGTAGGGAAGTTCCATGGAACGTCCCTACAGGAATATCGTTCGCACTACTTATTGTTTTTGTTGTTTAATTTCTGCCAAAATTTCAGGTAATCTTTCTAAATCTGCGTCAGATAACTTACGCCCTGGTTTAGATGTCAGGCGATCGGCTAAGGCATAAAACGCCTCGGTATCGTCTCGATGAGCTAATACATAAGCTCGTAATTCTGATTCATTCATGGTTTGAAAATTAGGATGATTCATAGAATTTTTACCTCTCCATTTCTGTCAATTAAAACTTCGATATCTTCACCTGCGAGAATGAAAATATTATTGCTTCTTTCATCTAGTCTAACTAGAGAAATTGGTAAATACATTTGTGTAATTCTTTGGCACCAAATAAAACATTTAACCGCCTGTATTTCTGTGGGCATTAGTTCACACCTCATACCGTTCTAATAAACTTACCCATAATAGTATGAAGTAAGGCAGAAGGAGTAATTAAAAAAAAGGCAAAAACATGGGCAAAAAAACCTTTTTCTGTCATTGCAAGTAGGGTATAATGGCCATTCGCCCCTACTACGGTCTACCTAACCCAAAACAGTAACACACCGAAAATTAACTGTAGAACTGTCTAGTTCCTTAGTATAACACACCGAAAATTAACATTTTAGATGGTGCGTTACATTTCATTAACGCACCCTATAAAAACCTTTAACTTTTAACTCCCACAAGTCGATATTGCACTTCCAAATAAACCAATAAAGCATTAATATCTGCTGGATTTACTCCTCCAATTCTAGATGCTTGCCCAATAGTTAAAGGCTGAACTTTTGACAATTTTTCCCGCGCCTCCATCGACAATGTAGAAATAGCAAAATAATCTAAATTAGCAGGCAATTTTCGATTTTCTTGCCGACTAATTTGGTCGATTTGTTTTTGTTGTCTTTGCAAATAACCGGAATATTTAATATCAATTTCTGCTCCTTCTTTTTCAACTAATTTCAAATCTAAATTCCCCAAATTATACTTTTCTAAATCTACATAATGGAAACCAGGTCGGCGCAACAAATCGGCTAAAGTAATCGAACCTTTAATTTTTGTCTGAGTATCCGCAACAATATTAATAGCAACCTCTTCTAATTCTTTAATTCGAGTCGAACTTAACCGAGCTTTTTCAGCATTAATATTAGTTTGCTTCCTCTCAAACAACTCCCAACGACGGTCATCAATTAAACCAATTTCTCGACCAAAAGGTGTTAGTCTTTGGTCAGCATTATCGGACCGTAAAATCAAACGATATTCGGAACGACTCGTCAACATTCGATAGGGTTCTCGCAAATCTTTTGTACATAGATCGTCAATCAAAGTACCAATATAACTTTGTTCCCTGGGGAAAATAATCATCTCTTCATTCTTAACAAATTTAACCGCATTTATTCCCGCCACAAGACCCTGAGCTGCCGCCTCCTCATATCCAGTGGTACCATTAATTTGACCAGCACAAAATAACCCCTCAATTTTCTTAGTCATCAACGTCGGATAACATTGAGTTGCAGGCAAATAATCATATTCCACAGCATAAGCAGGTCGCAACATCACACAATTTTCCAAACCAGGCAAAGTCCGCAACATTTGTAATTGCAATTTCTCTGGCAAACCAGTAGAAAACCCCTGAATATAAAGTTCAGGAATATCACGACCTTCCGGTTCAATAAATATTTGATGACTACTTTTATCAGCGAACCGGACAATTTTATCCTCAATACTCGGACAATAGCGCGGACCTTTCGCATCCACCCACCCACCGTAAACAGGAGACAAGTGCAAATTATTGCGAATCAGTTTGTGAGTTTCTTCAGTAGTGCGCGTCAGATAACAACACATTTGTTCCCGTTCTACCCACACTTCCGGGTCGAAACTAAACCAACGCACTTTTTCATCCCCTGGTTGAGGTTCCAGGTCAGTGTAGTCAACAGAACGTTTATCAACTCTGGCGGGAGTACCTGTTTTCAGTCGTCCGGTTTCAAAGCCAAGTTTATTGAGGGTTTCGGTGAGACCAATAGCAGGAAATTCACCCGCACGACCTGCTGGCATTGATTTGTTGCCTACCCAAATAACTCCGCCGAGGAATGTTCCGGTGGTGAGGATAACAGCTTTACATTTGAAGGCAACACCGAAGTAGGTTTCTACTCCGATAATTTCGTCGTTGTCTCCCAGAATTAAATCTGTCACCATGCTTTCCCGGACTCGGAGATTTTCTTGGTTTTCCACAAAATTACGCATAACGGCGGCGTATTCCCGTTTGTCAGTTTGAGCGCGTAACGCCCAGACAGCAGGCCCACGAGATGAATTGAGGATACGTTTTTGGAGATAAGTGCGATCGCTCATTTTACCAATTTCTCCACCTAAAGCATCGACCTCGTGGGTAAGTTGAGATTTTGCGGGACCTCCAACAGCAGGGTTACATGGTTGCCAAGCTATTTTGTCGAGGTTGAGAGTGAGTAGGAGGGTGTGGCAACCGAGGCGCGCAGTTGCGAGAGCTGCTTCACACCCGGAGTGGCCTGCACCTACTACAATGATGTCGTATTCGTCTTGGAAATCGAAAGTTTTGGTCATTTCAGTTATCAGTTATCAGTTATCAGTTATCAGTACCGATCCCTAAAGTCGGAAGTCTGAAAACCGGAATTTTCTTTTTCATCCCCTTGAAAAGGGAGACTTGAGACCTAATTTTTGGGTCATGGTAAATGTCTGAGTTATAGCTAAGAAAGAATTGGTTAGGACATAGACTGATGATAAATCTTAGGCAGCGGAAATGTTTTTCCAACTGTCCCCCTGTTCCCTGCTATAGAAAGACATATAAATGATTGTAGCGATTAATATTGAATATTTTGTTTTTTGCAGACTATAGTCTGAAGACTAAATTACCAGAGAATCTTAAGATAATATCCAAATGTATTTTCAGCTCAAAGTGGGTTTAGCAGAAGCATTTGGAAGGGTTTTGAAGCAAAAACGGGAAGCTTTAAAGTTAAGTCAAGAAGAGCTTGGGTTTGAAGCTGGTTTACACCGAACTTATATTAGTCTTTTGGAGCGTGGTTTAAAGTCACCAACTTTAGATGTAATTTTTCGATTATCTAGTGCTTTAAATATTCTTCCTTCTCAGTTTATTGCAGAAGTTGAAAAACTTATTAAAACTACTTCAAGCTAGTAAAAAATAATGAAAATCTAGAAAATGGAGAGTTTATTAACTTCCCCAGAAGTTGAGACTAATAGTATCTATTTACAAGCTCGTCACGATGTTGAAGAAGCAATAAAACAAGTTGAATGGCCTGAAGGAAGTGGAAAATTTACTATCTATCCAGAAAGTGGTAAAAAAAGAGGAGAAGGAAACGGTGTTAAACCAATAAAAGTAAAACTTATCGAGTATTTACAAGCTAAAGGTTGGAGAAAAGAAGCTTCTATAAGCGATAACTTAGGAAATGTAGATGCTGTGTTTAATAGAGCAGGTAAAATAATAGCTGTAGAGTGGGAAACAGGAAATATTTCCTCAAGTCATCGCTCTATTAATAAAATGGCATTTGCTATTCAAAGACAAGATATTTTAGCTGGATTTTTAATAGTTCCTTGTCGGACTTTAGCAAAATATCTTACTGATAGAATTGGTAATTTTGAAGAACTGGAACCCTACTTTGATTTTTGGCGAAACTGTACGGTTTGCTATCCAGGTATTTTAAGCATTATTGGCATAGAATATGATGATACAAGTTATGATGTACCGAGAATTCCTAAAGGTACATCTGGAAGAGCAAAAAATTAACCTTCAACATAATCATTATTTTGATGATAATGTAAATTCCCCTCAGTTAACCTCTCAATAATTACATCACAATTTTGTATTTCTACACCTATCCAATTCCGACTATTTGCTTCACAAACTGCATAAGTTGTACCACTCCCACCAAATGGATCGATAATTAAATCTCCTGGTAAACTAGACATTTGAACAACTCGATCTAACAACTTAGTTGAAAGTTGATTAGTCTTTCGTTTTTTACTTTTAAATTTCCAATGACGTACAGGAGGAATATCATTCCAAACATCTGTTAAATTAACACCCAAGGGATTCATTGCCTGACGATGACCACCATAGTCTTTGATTTCCTTGCCACAATGACGACAAGTTTCTATAGGAGTTCTAATTTTTCTAAATACTTTTGGTTTACCTTTAGAATAATATAAAAGGCTGTAGTGACTGGGATAAAGTCTACCAGTTATTGGCATTCCAACTTTGAAATTAATTGTTATCCAATGACGAAAACTTAAACCACAATTTATCAGATGAGAGCCTAATAATATATTCCATTTAGGTAAATTATAAATAAACAAACTACCACCAGGTTTGAGGATTCGACAACATTCATCTATCCAGGCAAAACACCAATTCAAATATTCACTATCTGCCAGAGAGTCATTAGATTTATTGCCATAATTTTTCCCTAAATTAAAAGGAGGGTCGGCAAAAATTACATCAGCAATTTCATCTTTGATATTAGGTAAAATTTTTAGGCAGTCTGCCTCAAATAAAACACCTTGATTTGAACTAAAACATGGTTCAATTTTTTGGGCATCCTCAAAGTATTTTTCCCAGGAAAATTTACTGAGATTATTAAAGTTTAAAGAAAGTTGTTTTGCCATTTTACAATACAAAAGTAGGGGCAGGTTGATAACCTCCCCCCTAGACAAATTTAATGCTTTGACAGGCGCACAGTATTTCAACCATACTAAAGAAATGATATTTATTTCTTTTTCTCTAACTTACACTGCCATGACCGATATAAACCTAAACCACTAAAAACAAATAAACTCAGTACTCCCGTTGGTTCAGAAACTGGAACAGTTGCCAGTCCTCCATACTCAATATAATAACCTGATACCTGCCAATCATTATTGCTAGCTAAATCATTCCAAAAACCAGTTAAGCTAATTTGGGCAAAATCTTCACCATCATCAGTGTTAGGAGTATTGTTAGGCTCTAATATAGACCAATTTGCATAACTGTTATTAACAACTGAACCTTGAGGTGCAGCACTACCTTGCCAAAACTGCATTCCTGCTTCTGGGCCTGTAACCCATTTCCATACACCCTCTTCGCTAGCATCACTTGCACCGATCCATCCTTCGCTAACTTGATCTAAATCATTAGTAGCAATAGAATTAACAAAATCACTTTCTGCTGCTGAAGTGATGGTTACTAGATAACCTTGTAAACCATTAAAGTATTTATTTTCTGCTGCAATTTTTGCTTCTTGCCAAGTCAACCTTTCTGGGACAGATACATATTCATAATAATGTCCTGTATCTGAAAAAAAAAGAGCTGCTGAAGCTGTTTTGCTAATTCCTAAGCTGATTAAAATTGCACCAATAGTAGCAAAAGATAATTTTTTGATCATGGTATTTACAACTAATCTACGAAAATAAGTAGGTGGCCATAAATAAACGTTAAAACGAAAAATCAGAAAATGAAGTCATAAAGCACTCCTTATGAGGTTTTCACTGTTCTGAATCTTCATCGCTATACGGATAATTAAACCTACCTACTTAATCATTACATTTTTATTTAATGATCGTAAGTAACTTTACGAATGTTTATCAAAATTTTAAACTTGTAAGTAAGTTGGCATAAATAAACCAAACTATATAAAGAAAGATAAGTAAATACGGATAATGATGTCTAATAGATACGATCGACAAATTAAAAAGATATAAAATGATTTTTCTAGGGTTCCCTCTACCTTCTTTATTCAACTATTCCTGAGCAACCTCATCCTCTGAACTTTTCGGAAAATTTCCCTCCTGATAAGCAGTAATTTGCTCGTCACTCAACAAGTCCATAAAATCTGCTAACTCACTATAAGTAATACATCGAACTTCTGGTAAACCACAGACAGACTCAGCAAACCGAAACATTGCGTTCCAGTAAGCACCGTTATTCCAAGCTGAAAAATGATGCCCAATATCTATAGGAGCACGGTTGCCATTATAGTTTTTCTGGAAATATTTCATGTAAGTTTTCAGAGTATCCTCCTCATAACGTTTCGCATTACGAGGGTTTGGTTTTGCCTTAGAATGCAAATAATAAAAGTTATAATCCATTGACAGAACATTTTTTCCACGAGAATTAGTCAGACTAGCTAACGGAAAGTTCCAAATACCATTTTCCTTTCGCGGCCAATAGTTAGATAATGCTACTTTGCTGGTGTCATAGCGGAAACCATTTTTGGCTAAAACTTTATACAAACCCGGACTTCGAGCTAATAGTGGTGCGCGAAAACCTTCGATGGCAGTGCGATCAAATACTAGAGAACCTGGCAATTCATTAATTTTATGCGCTCCAAAGAAAAATTGCTCGAAATATTTAAACTCTTCGCTCCAGTCTTTCTCACTCCATTTGCTACCATCAAAATGACCTACTGCATGAGACCCGATCTCGTGACCTTCTTGATACGCGAGGTTAACCTGTTCAAGTCTGAGAGCAATATCTTCCGCTGTATCACCCCAACCAATATCCGACCGACCTTTTCCTTTACCACCGGGAGCATCGTAAAGTTTTCGTTTGTCTTTGCTGACAAAATATACTGCACTGACAAAATAAGTGAACCGCAGGTTAATGCCTTTTTTCTCCATTTCTTGAGCAAAGTTGCGCGATCTTTTCCAAGCGTCTAGGGAACTGGAACCATCAAATGCTAACATCACAAACTGGGGCGGTTTATCTATTTTGCTCACGATACCTTCATCTTGCATCAGTTTGTAGAGAAAACGTGCATTCCAAAGGTTCAACTGACAGCTATTTCCACCGTTAGCTTTGACACAAGCAGTGATTAATTCTTGAGGAAAAGGACCCATGACTTGGTTATTTTCGACGCAATAACCGATAATTTTGTTGAGGGTAGCTCCCTCCGGACATCTTCTGTTTCCATAAGCTTGGAGAAATAATTTTTCTGACCATTGGTTACTATTGCAACTGCCTCCACCTCCCCATTCTCGACATTTTTTAATCATTGTTGGAGTGAATGGTCCAAGAGCGTATTCACCGTTAGTATAGAAGTATCCACCTTTGTCGTTAATGGGCTTTTTTTCAAATTTTAATGTCTCTAATTTAGCAGTTTTATTGTTAGTGAGTGTAGGGTTGTCGGAAATATTTGATGTGTTGCTACAGGCAGATATTAAGATTAAAATACTGTAGATAAAAAGGCTATGGTATGATTTTAGTTTTTTTAGCACTTTGATATTTTTCACTCCTCTAATGTAAGCAATTCAGCGGTCAGCTATCAGCTATCAGCTTTATAGAATTAAAAGTATGAGTAATAGATACCCTACTTATTCTTTCTACCAAATTTCCAATCTTCTCCACCTGGTAATAAAGTCAAATTATCGCTAATAACTGCCAGCAAATCTTTAGTAGAATAAGTGTAAGTTAAGGCTAAAAAACTCTTAGCAGTTGTGATTATAGAATTCCTATCCACCATTTCCTTCCGTTGAAAGGGAGTGTAAACGCCATTTTCAACCTCCGCACTTGCATCGTCAATACCAAACTCAATCGCCTCTTCTAATATCTCATCCCATTCTTCTTCTTTAATGTAATAAGAAGTTTTATTTTCCTTTAAATTTAAGCTTTTAATTTTTCTAATTGAAGCCCGAATTGATGCAGCCCAGGAATTAGTGAATCGCCCTTCTACCTGATTTTTTATTAAGTGAATTAATACCACAGTTAAATAAGAATCTATCTTGAAAAGTGTGTCTTTTTTACTCATGGCATCCAGTTCGTCAATAATTGCTAAGGCATCGTGATTTCTACCTTCCATAATGCAAGTCCTTAAATCAATTAACTCTTGAGTTGTCATTAGTTATTTTTCTCCTAAAATTAACAATTAAAGATGCTACTTATTTCTTCTGCCAAACTTCCAATCTTCCCCACCTGGTAATAATGCTAAATTATCGTCAATAACAGCTAACAAATCTTTAGCAGAACAACTGTAAGTTAAGGCTAAAAAACTCTTAGCAGTTGCGATTACAGAATTTTTATCTACCATTTCCTCCAGTTTAAATGGACTGTAAGCGCCATTTTCTACCTCCGTGCTTGCATCACGAATAGCACGTTCTATAGCATTTTCTAACATCTCCTCCCATTCATTTTCTTTGATAAAATAAGAAGTTTGATTTGGCTTCAAATTTAAGTCTTGAATTTCAATAATTGCATTGCGGACGGACGCTGCCCAGGAATTAGTTAAACGTCCTTCCACCTGATTTTTTATTAAGTGAATTAACATCACAATTAAATAGGATTTGATTTTTCTAATGATGTCTTTTTTACTCATGGCATCCAGTTCGTCAATAATTGCTAAAGCATCGTGATTTCTACCTTCCATAATGCAAGTTCTTAAATCAATTAATTCTTGAGTTGTCATCAGTTATTTTCCTGTAAGTTATTGGTGGTTAAAAGGGGAGTATGGGAGTATTTTGTAGCATGGGAAAAATTAAAGACACAGCTCTAACAGAAGTAAATAACAAATCGGCGAAGTATCCGAAAAAAACTATCATAACCTCTTTGATTTTCCCTCTTTTTCTAGTTGTTTGTGGGTTTGGCGATCAGCGATGAAATCTTCTTCGTTGTAGTCTAAATCAACTCCTTTATAGTTAAGAAATTTATCTGCTTCTAAAGGGGTTGAAAATTCCAATAATTCTCGCAATTTACCGCTACTAATAGAACCTTCGCGATAAGCTTATACCACAATTATTTCGATTAGCTTACGTTCTAAATTTCCCCATTTTTCCTTTAGGAAAGAGGCAAGTTCGTCTGGTAAGAAAATCTGAATTTGCTGCATGAGTATTTCCTCTAGTTATTAACTTATCATATCATAAATGATGACTGGTAACTGATAACTGAAATGGTGTTATTCTCAAGAAATTTTCTGGTATAATACCAGCAACAGTCTCAAATAGTAACAGGAAATTATCTATGTCTCTGACAGTTGCAGACTTGGAAAAAGTCCAAAAAAAACTAACAGAAACTCATCAATAAACCCGGTTTATATATAAAAACTACCCTCAGTATTTCTTTATTTATGCCAGCTAGAGATGCTTACCATAACAACTTAATTAATGCTTTAGTCAAAGATAATTGGAGCATAACTGATGACCCTTACGTTATCAAGTGGGGTCCCATTTCAGTTATCAGTTATCAGTTATCAGTATCTCTGGCACTCAGCATCGGGATTGAAAGACTAAAGCTGATTTTTTTCATTCCCTTGAAAGGAGAAACTTTAGACCTTGTTTTTTAGGAAAAATAGCAGTAGAATTGAAAAGTTTTGCAAGTCCTTCCCCAATGAACGATCTAGAAAATGCGGTTGGTCAGTATATCGTTTACCATGATGTACTCAAAAAAACAAACCCAGAAAGAATCCTCTACTTAGCAGTAGATGAAGAAGCTTATGAGGGTATATTTAGCGAACCCATCGGCAAACTAATGCTAGAAAACCAACGCTTAAATTTAGTAGCTTTCCACAAATTAGAGGGGGTAATTATTGAATGGATACCATCAGTAAATATCAACAAATAATCGAGAAAATAATCGGCGAATACGCTAAATTGCGCTATTCTGATAGCGAAGTAGAAAGAAAAACGGTTTTTGACCGAGAACAAAACCATTATTTATTAATGATTGTGGGAGTAGAAGGTCATAAAATGGTTCATGGTTGCATACTTCATCTGGAAATTATAGATGATAAAATTTGGATTCATCGCGACGGAATTGAAGATGGTATAGCAGGAGAATTGTTAGCAGAAGGGGTTCCTAAAGACAAAATTGTTTTAGGATTTTATACTCCCGAAAAACGTAAGATAACCGATTTTGCAGTTTGTTAATTTGAAGAGCGTTTTCGCTGGTGCAAATTCCGGTAGTAGACTGATACAACTAATGGGTGTACATTAGGGGTGGTTTATATAAACCTTAGAGTAAGCATTAAAATTCTAGCTAAAACCCGCCCCCTACTATTACACCGTTTTAGATGTGTCAGTCCATTACAATTTTTGCTGATAACTGATACCTGAAATTATGATTTCCCAAGAAAAAAAAGAACCTAAAATTAATCACATCCTTACCCTAACTATTCTATGGTTATTGGGAGCGGTGAGCGATCGCCTCTGGTTTGCTTTTGACAAATCTGTACCTGCTTGGGATCAAGCTGACTATCTCACGGGTTCCCTGACTTACTGGCGTGCTTTTCAAAATGTGCATCTGTTTTCTGGAGAATGGTGGCAGCATTTTTGGGCGCTTTCGCCGAAAGTTCCGCCGTTGACTTATATTCTTACTGTTCCATTTCAAGTGATTTTTGGTAGGGGTGCTGACCAAGCAACATTAGTAAATCTATTTTTTAGTGTTATTTTACTAGCTTCAGTTTATAGTTTGGGTAAAAAATTATTTAATCAAAAAGTTGGTTTTTGGGCAGCAGTTTTATGTATATTATTTCCAGGATTATATAGATATCGTTTACAGTATTTACTCGACTATCCTCTCACGGCAATGGTGACTTTAAGTTTCTGTTGTTTAACGTTTTGGTATTGGGATAGGGAACAGGGAATAGGGAATAGGGAATGGGGAATAGGCAACAGGCAACAGGCAACAGGCAACAGTGAAAATAAAACGGGAAAAATTGACCAAGAAAATTTTAATTTTAATTCTGAAAAAACGTCTATTTTTGATAAATTACTGTCAAAAATATCTGCTATAGGGAACAGGGAACAGGCAACAGGCAACAGGGAAAATAAAACGGGAAAAATTGACCAAGAAAAATTTAATTTTAATTCTGAAAAAACGTCTATTTTTGATAAATTACTGTCAAAAATATCTGCCATAGCAAATACAGCGTATTTCATATTAGTGAGGTACACCAGTCGCGGGCAAGATGCCCGCACTACAACTCTAAAAAAATGGCTTTGGGCGACTGCTTTTGGTTTGGCTTTTGGTGCTGCAATTTTAGTCAAACAAACTACGATATTTTTTCTCTTCATTCCGTTACTTTCGATAGGGGTAAATATTCTCAGAAAACGGCAGTGGCAAAAGTTAATTCAACTAATTTTTTCTCTGTGTTTATCTGTGGCAGTTTTTTACCCTTGGGCGAGAACAAATTGGCTATTAATGTTAACTGCTGGTAAGCGGGCAACTGTAGATTCTGCTATAGCTGAAGGTGACCCAAATTTATTGAGTTTGGATGCTTGGCTTTATTATTGGAAACTGCTGCCTTATCATATTTCTTTGCCTCTGTTAATTATTCCCATTGGCGGATTATTTTTTTACTTTATTCGGTCGTTCAAAAAACAGGATAAATTCTCATCAAATTACCTTCACTCTTGCCGATGGTTAGCTATATTTTTAATTGGCGGATATCTAATTTGCTCCCTCAATATCAATAAAGATTTCCGCTACACTTTGCCATTATTGCCAGTTTTATCAATTTTATTAGCCTTTGGTTTAATGCAGTTTCCGAGAAAAGTAGGAAAACAAATTCGGTGGTTTACTATTGGTTTAGCTATTATTTTAATGGTGTTAAATCTCTGGCCTGTAGGTGGAATTTTCTTCAGAAAAATTTCTGCCTGGTTGAGTCCTGGCGGTGTTTATTATGCACATTTAGGTAAAGAATGGCCTCATCAAAAAGTAATTGCTGAAATTATCAAAACTGACCCCTATTTACGGTCAACTTTAGGAGTTTTACCTTCCACTCCAGAAATTAATCAACATAACTTAAATTATTACGGTGCTTTGCAAAATTTACAGGTTTACGGTAGGCAAGTAGGAACTAATTTAAAACAAGTACCTCAAGATGTGCGATCGCTCTCTTGGTTTGTCACGAAAACTAATGACCAAGGTTCGGTAAAAAGAATTAAAAAAGCTCAAGCTGCTATTGTTAATATCATCGAAAAAAACCCTAATTTTCAACTACAAAAAAGTTGGTTGTTGCCAGATAATAGCAACTTAAATCTTTATCATAATCAGTTTTTGCCTGTAGAAGTTCATCCTCTAACTAAACCACAGGAAAAAATCAAACTAGACTATGTAATTTTATCGCCAAAAATTCGACCTGGAGTGCCAATACCTATTACCTATAAATGGTCTGGTTCTTGGCAAGAATTACAGTCCGGTTTAGTGTTGTTAACTTATCGCCACGAAAACATCGATCGAGCATTACTTCAACCATTAGTTTCTGACAATAATGTGTCTCGTTTCATTCACGATCGCGCTATTGGAATGGGGAGTTTATACCCTGGTGTTTCTCCAGCAAATAAGTCTGAGGTCGGGTTTGAAATTATTGAAAGGATAGGAATGTTACCCCCTGCCAATATTTCATCGGGAAATTACATATTAGAAGCGACTTACCTTAACCGAAAAACTGGGGAAACTTATCCTATTCCTATACAACCTCCCGTGCGTGTAGAAGTGGACTCCCAGGCCGAAATATTACCAGCACCAGAATTAGATTTAGTGACACAGTTACGGATGTGGGGACAAAAGTTGCCTCTGGGAATAAAAGGTTTAGAAACTGTATTTGAGGAAGTGGGGCGAGTTAACCAATACGATCCAGTCCAAGACTATACCAAACAAGCAGAAAAAACTTTAGCATATCGTTTGCAGCAAGACCCCAATAATTTAGAGTTGCTTTATGGGTTGAGTTTGGCCAGAGTTTTACAACAGGATGCGGATGGAGCGATCGCTGCTTTGACTAGAGTAACTGAGTTAGATTCTCAAAACCCCTTTGCCTATGCTTATTTAGCTTTTGTTTATCTATATAACTTAAATCCCGGGCCCGCAGAAATAGCTTTGAAGTCTGCTTTGGAGCTTGACCCCACTCAGCCAGAAATTAGAGCTTTAAATGGAGTTACTGCTTTGATGCAAGGGAATGTAATCAAGGCGTGGCGTTATCTGAAATAGGGAGTGGGGGAGTGGGGGAGTAGGGGAGTGTGGGAGATTGAGAAATATTTGGCAATGGCGCTGAGATAGAACATTTTTTTATACCGAATTAAACGGACTTGATGTTATCTCAAATATCCAGGTAGAGAGTTGGGAAAAGTGGGAAAAACGTTTCTCTATCTAAGCTTTAGCGTCAGTACTAAGTACTGAGTACCTCATTTTTTGCCATAAGTCAAGACTCAAGAAGTGTGGATTTCTATATTTTTTTACCCACAATACCGTAATTTATCCCAGCTTGACACTTACCGCAATAAATTGTTACATTTGTTTACATAAAGGTAAATAAATGTAAAGAAAAAAAGGAAAAAAATTATGGTTATTTTAATCTCACTATTCGTTATCGGTTGGGTAGCTGCAGCAGTAATTGGAAGCCAAGCTTATTTATTGGGCGAACAAACTAAGCCTATACACGAGCGCAACTGGAGTTCTAAGTCTTTTGAAAATTTATCTGAATCTTTAACAGGCAATAGATTGGACTACAATCAGCGAATTCCGGCCTATAGTATGGACGCCTATGCTAGCCAGCGCCTTGCTGATGGTTCAAATGCTTAGGTAAAGATTAATGATTTGATTTTTCGCTAACTCCTCTCTTTGAAACTTAACTGAACTATTTTCATCCCAAGTAGATATTGGGGTGATTTTTTTTGATTCAGAGGCTGTTTATAAGCAAAAGGTTAGTCCTGCATAGTTAGGACTTACGCATGAACGCTATTGGTAGTGGACTGACACATCTAAAATGGTGCGGTGCGTTACGACGGATTGTTAAATGTCTTTCACAGCCTAGATTTTAGCCGTCTAACGCACCCTACAAATTTTGCTTCTTCCCTCTTCCCTCTTCCCTCTTCCTTCTTCCTTCTTCCTTCTTCCTTCTTCCTTCTTCCTTCTTCCTTCTTCAAAAAGAACACATCGCCATGAAAGTACATTCCCAAACTAATCTAGGTTGGACATAGGATAGTAAATATTTTCTAGCTGCCTCCAGATGTTTGAGACATTCCACTTTGTCAAGCTGCTGCTGTTGCTTGGCCCAATAACTATGCTGTAGATAATCTATCAACCATAACTGCGCCTCCATATCCAAATTTTTACTAATATCTCGCCCTACTTCTAGTGCTTGACGAATAGTCTTAATACCCTGAGTGACTGTTTCCAAAATATCCGCAGGAATTTCTTGTAGTTGTTGCCAAGCAGCGATCGCTTCTCCTGGACTACCTTGAGCCATCATCATCACTTCTTTATGCCTCAAAATTTCTTCATGGCCAGCTTTTTCCAATACGAGCTTCATATTCTCGTTGGCCAAGCGATAAAAAGGAATGCGCTGACATCGGGACACCAAGGTGGGCAATAATGAATCAACTCCCGGAGCAATTAAGATTAAAGTTGCCCGTTTGCCAGGTTCTTCCAAAGTTTTCAACAAACCATTTGCAGCACTTTCTCTCATTGTTTCAGCTTGTTGCAAGACTACTACTGACCTTGCAGTTTCTAGGGGGGGACGACCGAGAAATTCACTAATTTCCCGTACCTGTTCGAGACGAATTTGAGGTGGTGACTTGCGTTTGACTCCTGCTTCTGTTGCTTCTTTTGCTGAGAGCAGTTTTCCTTGGTGTAGATAGGTGGGTTCTACCCATAATAGGTCTGGATGGTTTCTTTTGTGAATGCGATTTTTTAGGGATGGGTTAGCAGGGGAGTGGTTATTGGAGAATAGGAGTTCAATAAAACATTGGGCAGTTAAACCTCGTCCTATTCCTGGAGTGCCTACAAATAAATAGGCAGGGGCAATACGTTGGCGAGCAACTGCTTGAGTTAATAATTCTATGGCTTGGTTTTGTCCGATAATTGAGGTAAATGAAGTCACAATGAAGAAGGAGTCAGGAGTCAGAACTCAGGAGTCAGGAGGGAACAAGGAGGAAGAGGAGAAGAAAGTTTTTCCTGAATGCTATGAAAAGGATCCAGGAGTCGTAGGGGCAATTTCCTACGGAATACTTTTCTACGGAATACTTCGTAAACGTAAACGCGTTTGCGGAGCATGACTTTAGGAAATTGTCCGTACAGGAGTCAGAATGAATATGTTGAATACCATTTTTAAAATTAAATCTAAAAAGATGATTTAACTCTGTTTGCTGTTTCTTCTGATTCTCCAGAAAGTGGGAAAACTAACACACTCTTAATATTGGAATTATTAACTAATTCGTCAAGGCGGTGTAATTGTTTATCGGTAATACCAATACCGTCATATTGTTTGGCATAATTCAATTCTTCCTGAAAGTTATCTTCATTATAAGCTTGAATAAAGACTCGATCTACTAACCATTTTTCCCAGTCTGCAGCAAAATATTTTTTCGCCCAATAAGGGTTATGATGACTAAGATCAAAACTAACTGAATTGTTGGCTTTTTTCATTTCTGTTACCATCTGTTTGGTAAAACTTGTTAATTTCGCTGTCCGGTCTACTTTTCCTGGCAATTCTGCATGATATCCGAGATAATCATCCCATTGAACGGCATCGATTTTTGGATATTTTTTGACAAATTCAACTAAAATATTAGTAAAAAAGTTAGCTACTTCTTCTACTTCTACATCTAAGACATAATGCTCAATTCCATCGTAGGTTTTATCTACTCCAGGAACTATCCATTTTTTAGCAATTGCTAAGTCAAAAATCGGACTATTTTTATCAATTTTAATGCCTTTCTCAAAGTAAGCATGAACTTCTATTCCTTGTTTATGTGCTTCATCAATTAACCAAACTAACCATTGTTCGTTAAATTTATTAGGACAACTATTTGCTCCTAGTATTTGTTGCATTACTTTACTTTTGTACATTGTACAACCATTTCCCCAAACTCCGTGAATTATGGCATTAAATCCTTGTTTTTTATAATAACGAACCCTTTCACTAATTGTTTTTTCATCCGCATTATTAGTTATATAATAACGACTTAAGTAAATTCCTCTAATTTCTTTTTTCTCCCAAGGAGTTAAAACTTTATCGTTGAGGGAATTATTATTAGGTTTAACTGGATTAACAATCTTTTTTTCGGCAGGAGTAGGTGATGGTGATTCTATTTTAGGTAAATTTGGTGAATTTTTGACGATTTCTGATGAAGATGATTGAGATGATTCGGTTGGAGTTGAGTCAGTTTCTTTTGATTTTAAAAAAGTTTTTTTTTCAAGGGAATTATTATTAGGCTTAACTGGATTAACAATCTTTTCTTCGGTAGTAATAGGTGATGGTGATTCTCTTTTAAGTAAATCTGGTGTATTTTTGACGGTTTCTGATGAAGATGATTGAGATGATTCGGTTGGAGTTGAGTCAGTTTCTTTTGATTTTAAAAAAGTTTCTTTTTCGGTTGATCTCTCTTCTGATTTTACAGTGGGAATAGGTAGATTTGGAAATTTATCTTGGAGCCAAGAAACCACTGAATTATTAGATACGAATTTAGACAAATCGATCTGATTTCTCTGAATAAACCACCAGTAACTTCCACCTAAAATCATCAAAAAAATTAGAATTTCTACCAAACAACCTGAATCAAAAAGACGAGAAGAATTATCCTTTTTTTTAGACATAGGTTCAATAATTGATAATTGATAATGGATAATTGATAATTACCTCTTCCTTTTACGGAGAGGATTGAATAAAAGGAAAATTTTTTCTCTCTTGGTCGATTGGATATGGCGAGGAGACCTTGCCATCCCTTGACCGCTTGTTTTTCCTTGAAAAGAGAGGCTTTAAACCTTAATTATTCTATAAAATTTTAATCAATTTAGATTAGATTTTTTGATTTAGTTAATCTCAATCTAATTTAATCTCCCAGAATAATTACGTTATTACTAAATACATACAACTTCTGATGGAAAAATTTCGGAAATTTATATTTAACTTAATATGTAAGCATTCAGCTATAGCATTCAGTGTTCAGCTTTTCCTGTAAAATGCACTCAAGTTCAGCTTTTTAATTAAGGAATTTCTCTTTGAACTTCTACTACATTTTTAACTCATAAATTGAAGCACTATAACTAGAAGTATGAGTTATTAATATAAGCAATTTTGTAGTAGGAAATATATTAGATATGACTTAAAGCTGATAGCTGATAGCTGACTGCTGTTTGCGCAGCATTCCGTAGGAAATGCTTACCTTAATATAGAACGATAAAGGGGCTGATTTTTTACTATTTCTATCCAATTTTGAATTGCTGGAAATTGGTTTAAATCAAATCCTCCTTCATGAGCAACATGAGTATAAGCAAATAAACAAATATCTGCAATACTGTACTGCTCCCCTACAAAAAATTGATAATTTTCTAAATGTTTTTCCATGACATTTAAAGCCGCATAACCTCCTGCTTGTTTTTGCTGAATTTCTGCTTGATATTCTTCTGCTTTTCCTAAAATACTTATCCAATAACGAGAGGTGGCAATATAAGGTTCATGGCTATATTGTTCAAAAAATAACCACTGCATAACTTGAGCTTTTTCCCATTTATCGGTTGGTAAAAATTTTGTTCCTTCACTGAGATAAAAAAGAACTGCATTAGATTCAGATAAATATTTTCCTGGTTCTATTTCTAAGACAGGTATTTTACCATTAGGATTTTTTTGTAAAAATTCTGGGGTACGACTTTCTCCTTTTGTAATATCAATTTCAATTCTTTCAAAAGGGATTTCTAACTGAGTTAACAGTAGACGGATTTTATAGCAGTTACCAGAGGTAGAAAATTCGTATAATTTCAACATATAGCAATTCCAATGATTGTGAAGTAAAAAATTCCTTTTTTTTAGGGAGTAGGGATTAAGGAAGTCAGAAGTCAGAAGTCAGAAGTCAGAAGTTATTTTTGTAATGGGGATTTTGAGCAACTTTCCAAAAATATTTAGCCTTAAAAGGCGGGGTTGCGCGACCTATATTATTTTGATAAAAAATAAGAAAAACAACCATGCCTCAGTAACTTGAGAAACGCTATTTTAAGATCAATACTTAAAAAAATCTCTTTCCCTTTATGAGTTTAATACCTCACCGTCTACACGGTGTTGACAATTGGTTGGGGTTTGAGTCCTCATCCATTTTTTCTTCCTTCTTCCTTCTTCCTTCTTCCTTCTTCAAGTCCATTCTATTAATTTTTTCCTCATAACTTCTTGAATTTGTTCTTGAACTTTATCTATGGTTAGATTAGCATCTATTCGTACTATCGAAGGATTACTTTTAGCTAATTCTTGATAGCCTTTTTGTACCCTTTTATGAAATTGAATATCTGCTTGTTCCATCCTATCAATTTTCCCTCTATTTTTAGCTCTAGTTAAACCAATTTTAACATCAATATCTAACCAAAAAGTTAAGTCGCTTTTTAAGCCACCTGTAGCAATATGATTGAGTTTTTGAATTAAATCTAAATCTAAACCACGACCATATCCTTGATAAGCAATAGTCGAATCAGTAAAGCGATCGCACAATACTATAGCCCCTTTTTCTAAATAGGGTTTAATCAAGTTTTCAATATGTTGAGACCTATCTGCTGCATATAGTAACAATTCTGCTCTTTCTTGAATTTGTTCTCCAGATATATCTGTATTTAATAGTAATACTCGTAAAGCTTGACCTAATTTTGTTCCTCCTGGTTCTCGCGTGACAATTACTTCTAAATCTATAAATTTTGATAAAAGTTTGTTTGATTGTTTTTTATATAATAGCCAATTTTGTAACAGTTGAATTTGAGTGGTTTTACCCCCTCCTTCAACACCTTCAAAGACAATGAATTTACCTATCATTTTGCATTTATTTATCTATTTTTAACTGCTTTTTTAGAAGTTGCTAATAATTACTAATTTCTTGATAGCAATAATTTTATTTTAGCTGTGTTCCTAGACTTTTAGGGAATAAGAAATGGCAGACATCGAAGTAATAAAATTCTTTAAGCATTCAGCTATTAGCTGTCAGCTCTCAGCTCTTATAAGGGGGTTTAAATGAATATAGACTGTTTCAGCCAGCTTTTATAGTAATATCATGTCCGGATAATTAGTGATCAAAAAACTTTCTCCTTCTCCTCTTCTTTCTTCTTCTTTATTTCCTCCTAACTCCTCACTCCTGACTCCTGACTCCTCCGTAGTTTATTTATAACTGTTCAACCGGACATGATATAAGTATAAATTCTGGCTCAATTAGTAAAGCTTTTATCTCAAACTAAAAGCAATAGCTGATGGCTGAATGCTTACAAAATTCTTACTAATTATTTAGGATTCCTATTAATTAAATTATTCTATAATGTATTGTTGAATACTTATAAATAAATGAAAACTAGAACAGGAAAAATAGAGATATTTGCCGTTGAAGCGAGAGGATCTGTTTTTTTTACAGACAAAATATTATATTATTACCTATAGGGAGTATATAGAATATTAATTTATATTTTATCTTTTTCTTTTGGCTTTATAGCACTACGCAAATAGGGCGCGGACATTGATAAATTCTCAAACTCAGTCAGGGATTACTTCTGAGTTCCGACTTCTGACTTCTGACTTCTGATTTGCGCGTAGCGCTATAATACCTCGAACTTCATAAGCGGTGTTTACAAGCTTGTTGGGGTTTGAGTCCTCATCCACTTTTTCCTTCTTCCTTCTTCCTTCTTCCTTCTTCCTTCTTCAATTCAAATAATTTTTCTATTATTGGAGTTTTTTATGGCTCGCTATACTGGTTTATTTACTGTAGCTGTCGATGTAGAAAATATACAGTTAATTTTGACAGATATTCTGAGTTATTGTGGTTTTGAAGTTGTCTATATTCGAGGCAATTATTTAATGGCTAGTGAAGTTCATGGTCAAGTAATTTTCTCTCAACTTATTACTATAGAAATCAATGTTGCCATAGCAACTAATACTGAAAAAACACGCATAAATATAGTTGTTAGAAATGAAGAAATTCCTTTAAAATCAGATAATCATTGCCGTCAAAAATTTGATTTGTTAAGTAAGTCGATAATAGAAAATCCTAATTGGGAATTTATAGACAGCATTTAATGGAGGAGTCAGGAGTCAGGAGTCAGGAGTCAGGAGGGAAGAAAGAAGAAGAAACAGGAAGAAAAGGAGAAAATTTTTTATCACTAATTATCCGGACACGATCGGGACTTACGCAAATTCACCTTGAAAACGTCATATGTAGGGGCGAATGGCATTCGCCCTCACTCGATTTAGTGTCCGTGCGTAAGTCCTGATGATATAACCAGTGGGAGCATCTTGCTCCCGTTCTAAGTGTTCCTTATCTCCACTTACCATTAATGCAACACTACCAAAAAATGTTTGATCTGAGTGCCAGAGCGCAAACCTTCCTAAATTCTCTTCACTTCTGGGTAGTCCTACATGGTCATTTCAGTTATCAGTTATCAGTTATCAGTACCTCCGACTAAAGTCAGAGGCTTGAAATACTGAATTGAATATTTTTTTCATCCCCTTAAAAGGGGAGACTTTGGACCTCATTTTTTGGTAATGGTGAGGATATATATTTTTTAATTTCTCCCACACTCTTCATCCCCCCATCTCCCCAAATTCCCCTCCTGGGAGGGGTTAGGGGTGGGTCCCCATCTGACTCCTAATTAACTATTGTTCAACGAAATGTGCTACGCAGTAATAAAGAGTTTGTCACAACACTCACGGAACTAAATGCCATAAAAGCACCCGCTGCAGCAGGGTTGAGAATAATACCAAAACTCGGCAACAACACCCCCGCAGCTACAGGAATACCCACAATATTATAGGCAAAAGCCCAAAATAAATTTTGACGAATTTTGTTGAAAGTAGTACGACTGAGTTTAATTGACTGCACCACATCCATCAATTTATCCTGCATCAATACAATATCAGCAGCTTCCACTGCCACATCTGTACCAGCTTGCATCCCAATACCCACATTTGCTTGAGCTAGAGCAGGAGCATCATTAATACCATCTCCTACCATTGCCACTTTTCCCGCATTTGACTGCAAAGAAGCGATCGCTTCTGCTTTTCCAGATGGTGCCACTTCTGCCAAAATATCTTTTGAATTTATATTTAACTGTTGGCCAATAGTTTCGGCAACAGAAGAGCGATCGCCTGTTAATAACATCACTCTTAAACCCATACTTTGTAAACGTTGCACTGTTGCTTTAGCGTCATCCCGAAGCACATCGCTAACTCCGATAACTCCAGCTAATATTCCATCCACAGCAATATAAACTGCGGTTTTGCCATTTAAAGAGGGGATATTTTCAGCATTGACAATAATTTCATGGCTTTTCAACCATTCCAAATTTCCCACTAAAGCAGGTTTACCATCTACAACAGCAGAGATTCCTAAACCAGCTTCGGTGTGAAAGTCTGTTGCTGTGAGTAATGAGACACCCTCTTGTTGAGCTTTTTGTAAAATTGCTTTTGCCAAGGGATGACTCGCACCACTTTCCACAGTCGCTGCAACTTGTAATAACCATTGCGGGTTATCTCCGATAATATCGGTAACGGTGGGATGACCTGTGGTTAATGTTCCAGTTTTGTCAAAGACAATAGTATCTAACTCATGTACTTTTTCCAGCACATCCCCACCTTTAATTAATAAACCTCTTTCTGCACCGACACCCGAACCTACTAATATTGCGGTGGGTGTGGCTAAACCTAATGCACAAGGACAAGCAATAACTAAGACGGCGATAGTTAATTTTAAACTTAATAATAGTGGGGAAGTAGAAGTGGAATGTGCCATCATCATCCCTTCATGGTCGGTCATCTGCAACACATTCGGCCAGATATTAGTACCTGCTAAATACCAAAAGAGGAAGGTTGCGGAAGCGATGGTCATTACGCCGTAGGTAAAATAACCTGCCACGGTATCTGCCAAATTTTGAATGGGTGCTTTGCGGGTTTGAGCGGTTTCGACTAATTTAACTATTTGAGCTAATGTAGTTTCCGAACCTGTGTGAGTTGCCTGAATAACTATAGCGCCTGAGTTATTAATAGTTCCGGCAGTAACTTTAGCACCACATTCTTTTGTTACAGGTATAGACTCCCCAGTCAGCATCGACTCATCTATTGTTGTTCTGCCATTACATATTTCTCCATCCACAGGAATTTTTTCCCCAGGCAATACTTGGAGATATTCTCCGACTTTGACTCGTGAAGCTGGAATTTCTACAGACTCAAAATTATTCTCCCCGTTTGGTGGTGGGACTAAATGTGCGGTGGCAGGTTGGAGTGCTATTAATGACTGGAGAGTAGATGCTGCTCGATATCTTGCTTGTTGTTCGAGGGTTTTGCCAAGAAGGATGAAACCAAGGATCATTACTGGTTCGTCAAAAAAGCATTCCCAACCTAATTCGGGAAATAGTAGAGCAACAACACTGGCAATGTAAGCGGTCATGGCGCCGAGACCAACTAAGGTGTTCATGTTGGGAGCGTTTCGCCAAAGACTTTGAATACCGTCGATGATAATTTCACGTCCTGGTAGTAATAAAGCTAAGGTTGCTAATGCTGCATGAAACCAAATATTGCCCAAAATGGGAATTTCTAGACCAATGAAGTGACCCAGATGTCCCATACCTGAGAGAATAATGAGGAAAGCAGCGATCGCTATCCGTCTAATTTGTTGTTTAATTTCTTGGTTATGGCGCTCGGTTTGTTTTTTGGTTGCGTCTATTTCGGAGGTATCGAGACGTGGTTGAGTAGGGAAACCGTTATTTGTAAGTTTTTCAGCGAGAGTGTTTGGATCGATCGCCCCTGTTTCGCATTGGACCGTTGCTACTTCGGTTGCGAGGTTGACTAGAGCGGAGATAACACCTGTTTGTTGGGTGAGTTGGCGTTCCACTGCTTTGACACATCCGGCGCATTTCATCCCACTAACATCAAGGGTGATGGTTTCTACTGGGGAGCGATCGATATTTGTTGTTTCTGGTTTGGAGGCAACTTGCATAAAATTTTCTCTACTAATTAATTAAACTATTGAATAAGGAGTCAGGAGGGAAGAAAGAAGAATAGAAAGTTTTGAGCGGATAAAATCTTACTTTTTACTTTTGCCTTTTGACTTTTAAAACTTTAAAATTTTGAGCGGATAAAATCTTACTTTTGCCTTTTTGCTTTTGCCTTTTTACTTTTAAAGTTTTGAGCGGATAAAATCTTACGTTTGACTTTTGACTTTTGACTTTTTAATTTTAATTTTTAACTTCCAAATATTTGTTCTGCGGTCAAATTGAGTTCTGGAAAAGTCGGGGAACCAAGTACATCTTGACCTCTAAATAAATTAATCGCATATTCACTTTCCACTAAATTACAAACCGAAATAGTTGGTTGTTTGGGGTCTCCAATATATCGGCGACCTCCTAAACCTAAATAGTCAACTATCCAATATTCGTTTATCCCTAATCTTTCATATTCTGCAAGTTTTATTAAATAATCATCTTGCCAATTGGTACTTACTACTTCTATGGCTAATTTAACACTTTTACCTTGAGTAATAGTCGATCGTTTTTTCCACATTGGTTCGTTTTCCATAGCATTATCATCTAATACCATTACATCAGGAATATAAGCAGATTTATCCGAATCTATGGCTTTAATTAGTCCCTGTCGAGGGATAAAAAAAGGTAAATTCAGGCGTTTAATTTCCACACCTAATTCCAAAGCTAGAAAACCAGCGACTTTTTCATGAGTTCCAGTAGGTTGCACTTCAACAATCTCTCCATTATGTAGTTCAAATCGACCATAACCATCAGGATACCAGTCCCAAAACTCCTCTAAATTCATTAACTTAATATCCGGTTTTTCTGTTGAAATAAGCATCTTAAATACTCCTAATAATTTCGGTTTTGAAGAAGGCAGAAGGCAGAAGGCAGGAGGCAGAAGGGAAAATCGTATGGGGATAACCCCAAACAATTTTAAGCACTCCCGTTGAGGGTGGGGTATTAAACCCATAAGGGAAAAGATACATCTATTTAGTTCTCAGGAAAAATTCACAGAGAAAAAGCAGTAAGAAAGTTAGATGATTTCTGTGGCTTTAACTTGCTTTTTAAAGTTATTTCCCAACAACTCTAATATAGGAAAAAAAATAGCGATCGCTCAGTAGTTAACTTAATTTTTTAACATTTGCTTCAGGCAACTTTTATTTATTAGACATCTCCTCCAAAAGAGGGAAGAGGGAAATAGGGAATAGGGAATAAGGGGGAAATAATTGATTATTTCTGCGCCATGATTGATTCTATTTTTTATTTTTAGAGATGTCTATTAGACATAGGTGTGAAAAAGAGACTTTTTGCTCATATTAGGGAACAGGAAATAGGGAACAGGGAGTAGATTTTCACAAAGATACGAAAAATTATTTTTTCAGTGACTGTTACAATTCTAGCTTATGTTAAATAAAGAGCAAGTTTATTTTTTGGAGATATCTATTAATTTCAACCCAATAAGATTTTATCTACTATCTAGCACTTTCTTATTTTACTTTTTTTAATATCGAAATAAAAATAGCGATCGCTCAATCGGCATCTCCATAAAAGAGGGAAATAGTTAACTTAATTTTTTAATATTTGCTTCCGGCAACTTTTATTAATTAAACCCCAATAAGATTTTACCTAAAATCTAAAAGCTACCACCTAAAAACTATCACCTAAAACCTAAAACCTGCTTCATTTTTGCTGATAAGCTAAATAAACAGCTTCTAAAAATTCTGTAGCAGAAACTTTTTGTGGAGTTTGTGTCAATCCAATAATTTCTTTTGCTTGAGATGCTAATTTTTTACTCAACTCTATTTTTGCTTGTTTAGTCATTAATTTAGAACGTTGTAAATATTCTCTAATTACAGCAAAATATTCAGGCAATAATTGAGAAATATCTGCTTCTTCTAGTAAATAATTTGCTAATTTTTTTGCTGTTTCGGAAGTCGAAATTATATCGGCAACTTCCTTAACTTCTTGAATAACAATTGTACCTGCCACCCAGTCTCCTAAACGTTTTTCTTTTTTGCTAAATAAAATTAATAACATTCCAATAAATAAAGTATCATCTACCGGACGGAATAAGGCTCTCAGAGTTGTTTGTTGTAATCTAACTGGTCTACCATCATCACGAATAACCCTAATTTTTACATAACGTTTTCCCGGTGTTTGCCCTTGCCAGATAGTTTCAAAAATTACAAAATATCCGACATAAATAACAAATAAAATTAATAACTGAATTGAAATTATCCACAACGACGCCTGCTCATCATCACCTCCAAAATTTTGCCATATATCTAAAAATTGAATATAAAAAAAGATGCCAAAGATTAGGGCAAAAAGTAAAATTATACTCCAGATAATGTAATCAATTAACAAAGCATAAGCACGGTTGCCTACTCCAGCTAAATTAAAATCTAATTCCACACTTTCTGGAGTTTGTAGAGAGATTTGATTAAAAAATTTCATTGTTAATTATTGATGAGATTTTATGCTTACTTCTTTGCTGCTAAGAAAATTAAATGTTTTGTTTTCTTAACTGTAAATCCATACCTTCTCTACGAGTTCGGAGGTCATAGTAGACGACAGCTTTGATTGTTTGCCAGAATGGTAACCAGAATACATTACCTAATAAACTAATAATATGTCCCATGAGAAATAATAGTAATTGAAAATTTAGCTCAATTGATTCAGTAGGAATAGTTACTGTGAGAATACTTTGGATAAATCCAGCAAAAAATTGTATGATTATCCCAACAGGAATAGTTATCAAACCCGCTACTATTAATATCATAAAAATCCGTCCAACATACCCTTTTGTTAATTCCCAACTACGTCCTAAAGTTTTAGCTGCAGTAATATCTTCTTCAACTGCCAAAGGAAGCTCAAGAATAAAAAAACGAATCAATAATCGAATTATCAAGTAATAAAAACTTACCGTTAACACGATCATTAGTAACCCAAATACTATTACCGTAGCTGGATTATTTAGCAAAACATTTTCCTGAATATTTAGATTTATATTTGCTATAGTAGCGATAATTCCGATAATCGCTACAACAATAACACCAACAATTACAAATCCTAAATAAACACCTATCACAATTCCAATTGCAGTTAAAAATAATAGAAAAAATCCTAAGAAGAAGCTCCACATTTTTGATGCCAATATCCGCCTAGTTTCAAGTACAGTTTCTGGTTTATTGGCTAATATTCGGAATACTAACCTACTAATTATGGCACTATTAACAATTGATTTTGCTGTACAAAAAATAAACAATAATAACCAAACAATAATTAATAATAAAAGACTTGAATTTGATATATTTTATTGAGCATAAGCCAAAATTAAAGGTACGGGAATTAAAGCTAAAAATGGCAATAAAAACCATAAAGTTGCTCTAATAGCTATACCAAAATAAGACTTAAAATTATCTCGATAAATTCGGATACTAGCACTAACAATATTCCCCACGCTTAAAAGTTTAGTTAGTGTTATTGGATTTTGAGACATGGTTAAATTTAGCTTGCTACAAAATTAAATATCTTGTTTTCTTCACTGTAAACCCATACCTTCTCGACGAGTTCTAAGGTCTTTTCAGTTATCAGTTATCAGTTATCAGTTAACAGTATCAACTGCTGAAGTATTGGGATTGAAATACTTAAGTTTACTTTGAGAAGTTTAATTACTGTTATTGAATTTTGAGACATGGTTAAATTTAGCTTGCTACAAAATTAAATATCTTGTTTTCTTAACTGTAAACCCATACCTTCTCGACGAGTTCTAAGGTCATAATAAACTACAGCTTTTATAGCTTGCCAGAATGGTAATAAGAAGACATTACTTAATAATCCAATACTATATCCCATGAGAAATAATAGTAATTGAAAGCTGGCATCTGTTGGGCTAACAGGAATAGTTGCTTTCAGAACATTTTCGAGTATTCCAGCAATAATTTGTACAACTATCCCAATTGGTATTGTCACTAAAGTTGCGATGAACAATACCACAAAAATTCGCCCTACATATCCTTTTGTCAATTCCCAACTACGTCCTAAAGTTTGAGTTGCTGTGATATTTTCTTCCACAGCTAAAGGCAGATCGAAAACAAAAAAACGAGTCAATAATCGAATGATAAAAATTAAGGCAATAATAAAAATAACAATTCCAATTAAAACTAAAGCTACTATAGTTCCCACATTTTGCTGACCAGCATTTGCCATTCCAGCAATAATACCAGCCAAAATCCCAATTACCATAGAAAGAATAAACCAAATTCCAATTGCAATTAAAAACAATAGAAAAGATGCTAGTAAAAAAGTCCACATTTTAGGTTTTAAAATACGCCTAGCTTCGCGAACAGTTTCTGGTTGATTAGCTAATTCTCCGAATACTAATCTAGCAATTATGGCACTATTAAAAATTGACTTTGCCGAACAATAAATCAACAATAATAACCAGACAGGAATTAATAATAAAAAACTTGAACTATTGGCTTGACTATAAATTAAAATTAAAGGTATAGGAATTAGAGCCAAAAATGGCAAAAAAGACCATAAAGTTGCTCGAATAGCTACACCAAAATAAGGCTGGAAATGGTCTCGATAAATTCTCATACCAGCACTAACAATATTCCCAACAGTCAGAAGTTCAATTGGCGTTGTTGAATTTTCAGACATAACTAAATTTATTCTAATTACTTGAAGTGAAAATTTTATATTTATCTTAAGCTAGTCAAAGGTAGCTGTTAGGAAAACTTAATGAATATTAACCGTTGGATTAAACGTAGAGAAAAAAATTGGCAGCATTTAGACTCTTTATTAAGGCAAGTAGAAAAAAAGGGATTAAAATCATTGCCAGCAGCTCAAATTAGGGAAATGGCCAGTTTGTATCGTTCTGTGTCGGCAGATTTGGCCCGTGCTAAAACTCATCAAGTGGGCAATATTCTGGAGCAAGATTTGCAGAGGTTGACTACTCGTGGTTACACTCAAATTTATCAGGGAAACCAGAAGCAGGAATGGCAAGCAGTCTGGGAGTTCTTTCATTGGGGGTTTCCAGCAGTGGTGCAAGAAACTTGGGTTTATACGGCAGTGGCGACGGTGTTTTTTTTGGTTGGTGGGTTGGTGGCCTGGTGGTATAGTTGGCAAGACCCAGTGTTTATGTCGTTGATAGTGCCAGAATCTTTGATTTCTCAGGTACGAGACCGTCAAGAGTTATGGATGGGGTCAATAGTGGGAGTTGAACCTATGGCTTCTACTAATATTATGATTAATAATTTACGGGTTTCTTTTTCTGCAGTAGCTGGTGGTATTAGTGGGGGTATTTATACAGTTTATTTGTTGGTATTTAATGGATTATTAATTGGGGCAATAGGTGCTCTAGTTGGTCAGCATAATTTGGCTGTTCCTTTTTGGGCTTTTGTATTTCCTCATGGTGCTTTGGAGTTACCTGCAATATTTTTGGCTGGTGGAGCTGGTTTATTAATAGCAAGAGCTATTTTATTTTCGGGTAAATATGGTCGAGTTGATGCTTTAAAATTTTATGGTTTTCAAGCTGCACAGTTGGTTTTTGGTGTTGTAGTGTTGTTAGTTATTGCTGGAATTATTGAGGGGTTTTTCTCACCGAGTCCGTTAGTGCCCGATATTTTTAAGTATATTGTTGGAATGGGATTATTTTTGTTTTTATGTATTTATTGTAGTCAAAAGAAGGGAACAGGGAGTAGGGAGTAAGGAGTGGGGAGTGGGGGAGTGGGGGAGAATTCAACATAAGAATAATTAATACGCTACTGGCGTGCTAATTATCAAAAATGTTATTCCACCTATATTAATTACTTAATCATTGAAGCTCCACCTAACAAAAGCATTCTTTTTTCACGCTTGGTATAAAATATCTTTATTTAATGGAAATAAATTGCTAAAAATATTCCTGAACCTTGCTGATTACTTAATAACTGAAATGTTCGATAAGTATCGCATTATTTTGAGGAATTGCTATCAGACAGAAAAAATACAGAATAACTCAATTATTCAATTATGAAGTACAAATAGCTCCTCCATTACTTCCGAGTAAACCGTGAAAAATATTTTTTTTAGAGTTTAATTAAACATAGCATTTTTTTGAGAATAGGTATTATATTCTGTCCGGATAATTAGCGATATAACTAAGTTCCGCACTCTGCAAACAAAAAACTTATCCAGAGCAAAATCCCCTATTCTCTCTACTCCCTTATTTATCAGAGATAATATTAGAAATATAGCAGTCCAAGGAAAGGTTAAGACATATCAAAAGCTTAAAACTCAGACAACGAAAATTTTTCCTTATTTCGATTCTTCTTCCTTCTTCCTTCTGCTAATAAATATGAATAGCAAGCCAAATTGTTTCTATCTTTGGATCGGTTGAAATAATTTTATGTGGGGTTTTAGCTGGTATAAAAATATGACTATCTTTGACTAATTTTGTTGTTTTTTGATTGATTTCTAATATGGCGGAACCTTCAAGCAATGTTACCCATTCATCTTCATCTTGAATAAATTCTTTACTGACGAAATTAGGGGGTGAAATTATTTTATTAATTTTGACATTTTTATGTGATAGTAAATTTTTTAATATCTCTTCCATGATTTTTGATTAAAATGGTAGGTCGTAGGTTTTAGGTAGTATAGCAGTTGCCATTACTGTTAGGAAATATCATCAAGTTTAAAACTCAGACAAAACCAGATTTTTCCTTCCGTCCAAGATAACTAAACAACTTCTTCCTTCTTACCCCTTCCCTCTTCCTCCTTCCCTCTTCCTTCTTCCTTCTTCCTTCCGCTATACAACTTTATTCAGAATAAATAAACTTTCATCCCCTCCACGTCCAATTCTTAAAGTTTCGTCTAAATAAGTAATATCTAATGTAGCAACTCTACCTTGAGGATTATTAGCTGCTACAACTTTAAAAGGATTTAGTTTGGGAGTATTAATACCCACAATTTTCTCAATTGCCAAATAACGTTTATCAAAATAAACATTGATGCGTTTATCTGCTAAACCAGATTTATCTATAGCTAGTTCAAAACTAGCAGTTACTTTTACATTTCCTGAGATTAACTTCAGAGGATGTTGTACTTCAGCTTGATTAAAAAATACTTTATTAGTAACATCAATTACTTGATAAACTTTACCTACTTGTAAACCCAATGGTAGGGAATCTAAAGAACGAATTTCTCTAGCTGTAGAGTATTGCAATTGCCAAGTTCCATCTAATAAATTAGTAGCATTTCGGAGAGGTTGAGGATGAGGATTAAGATTTTCTAAGTTTATTGTTAACTGTTCAATTTCTGCAACTAAAGTTTTATCTAACTTCAAGTTCGTTACAGGAGAACCATCATTCTTAGTTTGAATATTTTTGATTGTTGCTTGTAATTTTTCTTTCAATAGTTGATTATTCATTTGATTAAATAGTTGTAAAATTTCAGGAGTCAGGAGTCATATCAAATTCTGTTGAACACTTATTATATAGTTCGGGGGAGTAGGGGAGTAGGGGAGTAGGGGAGTAGGGGAGATTTAAGGCTTAAAGTATAGTTATAAACATATACTATATAACCGGATTATATATCAGGAGTCAGGAGAAAGGAAGAATGATAGTGGAAATTACAGCGGGTTCGAGTTCCACCTTGGTGAGGTACAACCCGAAGCGAGCAAGATGCTCGCACTGGGAAAATTTAATTTTTCATATTTGTATTTCATATACTTGGAATTTGCTGTATCTAGTTTCTTCCTTCTTCCTTCTTCCCTCTTCCGTCTTCCTTCTTTTATAACTTTAAAGCACTCATAGCTGCTTTAATTAAATTAAAAAAACGGGCATCTGAAACATCTACTTGTTTAGCATTATTACGAGTTTTACCTAACAAACCTATTTTTTGTCCCTGTTGAATTGCTAATACTTCTCCACGGGAATTTCTAATTCTTAATTCCTTCACATCTCCTATTTGATAAAGACTGCAAGTGTAAGGGCGACTACTGTAATAAAATTCTGCTTTTTGAGGAAAATTTTGAGGCGAAGTCTGTGAATTCCTAGAAATTTCCATCGGTAAACGTACTCCTAATAATTCCAACTCAATATTACTCTGACCATTCCAAGTATTTTCTCGCATTTTATAAGCAATATCTACCACCGAAGGTAAAGGAAAATAATCGCCCCAACGCCAAGCGATCGCCTGAATTATTTCCCCTTTCATTAAAGTTAATTTAATATGACCCTTACCCACAATTCTTTGTTCAGAAATTCTCACATTTCGACTCCAAAACACAGGGTCCTTATTTTCAATTCCGCAGGGATGAAGTAAATCTATTTGACGATATAAATCAAAATTTAATTCCTGAATTTCTGCCTCAGCATCAATACTAACTAACGGTTTTAGATGCTTAATTTCTAAACATTGATGAGCAAACTCACTCAGACGAGAACGAAATTTATCCAAATTTTCTGCCGAAAAAGAAAAACCACCAGCCGCTCTATGACCTCCATACTTTCCTAATAGCTCATCACAAAATTGTAACGCCTCAAAAACATCAAACTCAGGAATGCCACGAGCAGAACCACGAATTATTTCTTCCCCCTCCTCCTCATAAGTGCCAATAAAAACAGGCACACCATAACGTTCCACCAACCGAGAAGCAACAATACCAATAACACCATGATGCCATCCCGGTTGCACCACCACTAAAACCCTTTCCTCCCGTAAATTTATCTGACTCGACTCACACCAAGCGATCGCCTCTTGTTCAATTTCCTCACATAACTGTTGTCGTTGCTGGTTAATTTCTTCACATTGCATCGCCCTTTCCAAAGCTATTCCCATATCATCAGTAGTCAAAAGCTCAATCACAATTTGTGGGTCAGCAATACGCCCAACTGCATTGATGCGCGGGCCCAGGCGAAAACCAATATCATCAGGTTTAAGAGATTTTTGATTATCTTTTGATTTTGGGTTTAATACCCCGCTATCTACAGACTGTTGAAAATTTTTTGGCGTTTGAGTTCCCTCTTCCTCACCCCTTTCAAAGGGGGGCAAGGGGGGATACCCTCTTCCCTCTTCCTTCTTCCCTCTTCCTTCTTGACAAGTTCCCTCTTCCTCCTTCCCTCTTCCCTCTTCCTTCTTCCTTCTTCCTTCTTCCTTAGCTTGAACACCAGATACCTGAATTAATGCTTGCACTCCTGCTAACTGGGAGTGAGGCAAATATTGTAACCCCCGTTTCACCAAGCGACGGTTTACTCCAGTTAGAGGCGCCAAGTCAGCAATAGTACCCAAGGTGAATAATTCTAAAAGTGGCTTAATTAAACCTTGGTGTTTTCCCAAACGTTGCGCTAGAGATACTGCCAAAATGTAAGCAACCCCCACTCCTGCCACACCCCGATAAGGAGAAGTTTCTGAAATAAGCTTGGGGTTGAGGATAGCGTGAGCTGGTGGTAGTTTTGGTGGAATGTCGTGGTGGTCTGTAATAATGACATTTACACCTAATTCCCTTGCCCTAGCAATAGGTTCATAAGCAGCAATACCATTGTCTACAGTGAGGATGAGACTTACTCCTTCCTGATGAAACTCCTTAACAATACGTTGGTTAATGCCATAACCTTCCTGCATTCGACTAGGAATAGCATAGTCAACTTTTGCCCCTAGATATTTGAGAGCGCGCAACAATAAAGCAGTGCTAGTCATTCCATCTGCATCATAGTCACCACAAATAGCAATTTTTTGTTCTTGAGAAATTGTAGTTTGTAATAAGTTGAGACTAATATCTAAGTCGGGAAATTCTTGTATTGGTAGAGGTAGTTTTATTGACTCAGGGTCCAAAAAAGCTTGTGCTTGGTCTATAGTAGAAATATCCCGGTTAATTAATGTCTGGGCAATTAGGGGTGATATTTCTAGAGTTTTGGCTAGTTGTTTAGTTATTTCTGGTTGCTCTGGATATATTAACCACCTTTGGTTAGGTAAGTTTTGCTGCTTTGGTGAAAGGGGGAAATTATTTTGCATATTGAATAAGGAAGAGGGAAGAAGGAAGAAGGAAGAAGGAAAGGGGCAAGCGAATACGGGAGCAAGATGCTCCCACTACCGTGTCTCGTAACAAATATAATTACAATGCACTACCACTTTAATTGTTTATATTCAGAATCATATTATACCAAGCGTGAAAAAAGAATACAGAACTTACCCAAATTGACTTTTAAAACACCATCTGTAGGGGCGCCATTCGGAGCTTTGCGGAACGCAAATGGCATTCGCCCTCATTCGATTTAGTGTCCGTGCGTAAGTCCTGAATACTTAACTTAAGTGAAACTTCAATTATCAAGTAATTAAGATGCTAAGTAAATAACTTTTTTGATAATTAGCACGCCAGTTATTGTTAATTATCCTTATATTTACTTCTCTGTACGGACGCCCTTATGCAACGTCCCTACTACTCTTTAAATGTAAACCATAATTATAGGAGGAAAAATGTTCAAAAGCTTAATCAGACAAAAATATTTAGGAGCAATACTGTTCCGGAACACTTATAACGAATGCTTGCTTCATTCATTAAAAAGCTGAAAAGCTCAAATGCTGAAATACTGATAGCTTATTATTAGGAGGAAAAATGTTCAAAAGCTTAATCAGACAAAAATATTTAGGAGCAATACTGTTCCGGAACACTTATAACGAATGCTTGCTTCATTCATTAAAAAGCTGAAAAGCTCAAATGCTGAAATACTGATAGCTTATTATTAGGAGGAAAAATGTTCAAAAGCTTAATCAGACAAAAATATTTAGGAGCAATACTGTTCCGGAACACTTATGCGGTTAAAATACGTCTGGCTTATATCTTTGCTTTAATTGCAATAATTTTCCCTCATCATTATGTTTTAGCTCAAACCACTACAGAATATTATGCTGCTTTGAGTGAGGATAAAATTATTAATAATGACTCGGAAAATCAAGATGCTTCTATTAGACTTCTCCGAAAATAGTCAAACCAATACTGTAACTATCTTTTAAGGAGCGATCGCTATTTTACCAAGATAGTTAATTTTTACAGTCTCATAGGTATTAGAGATAGTTAGTATTAATATATAGCCCTAATTATAGTATCTTAAGTCAAGAACTTTTTAAGATATTTTCGGCTAATTTATTAATACAAAATAACCGTCCCTATTCCCAGTATTACAAGTCCACAAATAGTCATTATTATTTGCGTATATTTATCAGAATTTAGCCTGAATCTTTCCTGGGCTACTCGAAATATTTTTACCAATCTAATTATATGTTCTATAAAGATTCTTTCAGCAGCCAGTTCTTGATTTTGAGACTTTTGCTGACTGGTTAATTCTTGATTCTTTGGCTTTTTTTTCGGTGTTCTTATTGCTGATTCTCCAATGTAAGCTTTATCACCAGCAAATTTTTGTTCTTGAGCGAATTTTTCTTGTGTTTCACGAAAAAAACTTATGTCACTTTTTTTTCCTGGTTTTCCAGCTTCTACATCGACAATATCTTTACCTAATGGTAACACAATCACCTGACTTTTTCTAGTATGACTTTTTTTCTTTCCTGAGTAATATTCTTTTTGTTTTGCATATTCTTCTGGCCTTTCTATACCCTGTTCATAGCTATCTATAATTAACTCATACTCTGTTAAAATTTCTTTAACAATTTCTTTGTCACTTGAGTTTTTTTTACCTGTTCTAGTAGACTTGGTGGTAACAATTCTCCAATTATTGGGCACCAATAATTAAATGTATCATTGGCAGTAGTTTCACTCACTCCAAATTGAATTCCTAGTAATTGAAATGTTGTTAAATGTCTTAAATAAGTTAATGTTAAATTTTTTTTTTATGAGATAGATAATTTAGGTAGCCTACCACCACCAGAAGCCATTATTCTCACTTTTTTAGCTGTAGCTATTTCTCGCTTATTATTGTGGAGTTTTTCTGCTTGTTTTAATAACTTTTCGTGCCTGTTCATACTTGATACCTAATAAACGTTCTGATTCTTGTGGGTGATTGTGAATATAATCGAGTATATTAGTCATAATTTGCCTAGCAAAAATTACATTTTTTATTACTTTATCACAATTTATTTATTTTTCGGAGATGTCTATTTATTTTAATCGGGGTGTCGATAAATATAATGATGGAAATTTTCCCGGAGCTTTGAATGATTTTAGTAAAGCTATTGAGCTGATACCGGATTTTATTGAAGCTTATTATAATCGTGGTATTTTACGAATTGAATTAGCAGAAGATCAAGGAGTAATTGAGGATTTTACTAATGTAATTAATCTCGATCCTAGTCGCATTGAAGCTTATTATAATCGAGGAAATATTAATAGTATTATTGGTAATTATCAAGTAGCAATTGCGGATTTAAATAAAGTAATTGAATTAGAGCAAAACTTATTTTATGTCTATAGTAATCGTGGTGTTGCTCGTTCTGGAATAGGAGACGCACAAGGTGCAATTGCCGATTTTTATAAAGTAATATAATTAGAGTAAAATGCTGTGGATGCTTATAATAATCGGGGAATTATTCGGCGGAAATTAGGAGATTATCCAGGAGCTATTGCTGATTATTCTAAAGTAATTGAACTGAAACCTAATGATGCTCAAACTTATTTTAATCTGGGAGTTGCTAGGACTGAATTTGGAGATAAACAGGGGGCAATAGAGGATTATAATTGGGCAATTAAACTTAACCCCAATTATGCTAAAACTTATCTAAATCGAGGTAATATTTGGCAAAATCTGGGGAATTATCAGCAAGCAATAGCAGATTTTTCTCAAGCAATTAAATCAAATCCTGAGTTGGCAGATGCTTATAATAATCGGGGTAATATCCGCCGTTTATTGGGAGACGAGTGGGGAGCAATTATTGATTACAACCGGGCGTTAGGAATTGAATCAAATTTACCAGATGCTTACAATAATCGAGGGAATGCTTATAGTTCTTTGGGAAATTATCGGGAGGCAATTTCTAATTACGACCGGGCTTTAAAACTTAATCCAGAACTATTTTTGACTTATCATAATCGGGGTGCTGCTTATTTAGAATTAGGAGATTATGAAGCGGCTTTAGCAGACCTTAATCGAGCCATTGAATTGCAGCCTAATTTTGCTAATGCTTATGAAAGTCGTGGAATTGTATATGAGCAGTTAGGAAATTTGCCAAAAGCTCTGGAAGATTTACAGAAAGCTGCTGAATTGTTTGTAGAAGAAGAGAAAAATTTAGAGTATGAAAGGGTTAAAGAAGTTATTGATAAAATTGAGCGGAATGCTGATATTAAATCAATTTAATAGGGATTTGGGTAAGTTTAACTTTAAAAGCATTTATTTGTTTAATTTGATCTGGTTCAACATCTCCAAAAAATCGATAAGTAACCTCACCAACAACTCCAATAAACTTACTTCGAGAATCAGCAACAATTTCTGTATTAATATCGAAATAACTAGGATATATCGAGTCAAGCGGAATTTAAAAAAATTCCATCCCACTATATTGATCCCAACAATTCAATAAAGAATTAAACACACAATCTTTAGTAGGCATCGGCGTATCATAACTCCCTTGTCGAAAACAAGTAGGAGTAGCAAAATTTAGGGTAATAATTCTCTGAGAATCAGAAGCATTTTCATAGATTTATTGATAAGAAAAAGAGCCTACCCAAGGTCAATCGGGTTTCGGCGTACTAAGAATATTAATAATGTTTAAATTTGCCAGACCTAAATGCCAAGGTTTTTCAGGATTAATATTCAACCAAAGTTGAGTTAATTCGCTGAATAAATTGTCATCTAAAAGAGATACACGCCACCAACAATTAGTACCTGGTGGAATAAATTTTTTATGTTGCCATTAGAGAGTATGGTCGCGACTTTTTGAGGAGCGTTTTTGAGTTTGTAAATGACTAACAGTAAAAGGTTTATTACCAGTAGATTCATGGAGGCGATCGCCTAAATTTCTATCGACGGAACTAACTAAAGTTAAGAACAAAGCATGGAGATGTCTGCCTGTTAGATATTTGGTAGGAATGGGAGATTTAGGGGTTAGGTTGAGGACGAGACTATAGGGCATGGGAAATTAAAAGTCAAAAGTTAAAAGTCAAAAGTTAAAAGTAAGATTTTAGGTACTGGTGTACAAGTAGTAGTATCCTAAAAAAAATCAAGTAGTCAAATGCTATAAATGTCCCGTTTAGCAAAAGTTTTTTTCATAAATAATTTTCCCATCTCGTGCCACATAAAAACCTAATGGTGGAGAACATTTGTTGAGTTATACCACATCAATAATATCGCTGTTAATTTGAAAAATATTTCCCAATCCTATCGGAACTTCAAACCAAGCAAAAGTATTATCTCTCATCATATTTTTGCAAATTTATTCATCATCATATGGTGCAGCAAAATCCCAGTCACTTTTGGCGTGAGTATCCCCTCTAACGCGAGACACAAATAATACCAATATTTTCAGGTAAGGGATTTTTTGGGTAGTTGGGGAGAGAGTTTTTTTAAGTCGGAAAATGATTGTGTTTTCATCTTTAATATGTTCTGAGAAATTGCAAATTTTGACAAAAATGGTTCTACAGGTTCTTGCACAAAGCAACAAAGCCCTTAAGAACCCTAGTATGGATTAATTATCTATATCTTGATACTAATTTAGATTGCCCGCTTCACATTTTTACAGTGATAACTAATTGCTTGTACTGTTACCTCAAAACGTTTGGCCAGTTCTTTAAGAGATACTCCCATAGCATAATCATTTTGAATTTTTTTGATTTGCTGTGGGTTAAGTTTTCGAGTTTTTGACTCAAACAACCGATCAATATTTACATCTTCTGGCTCAGGTAATTCGTATTTGCGTTTAGCAGCATTGATAGAGATGTCGTGCGCTTCAGACAAATTACCTGTATAAAGCTCAGTTGTCATACGCTCAACAAAACCTACAGCTTCAAGTCCCAAAGCTTCAGGAATATGATTACGAGCAATGCGTGGAGTACCATCTATTGTCTCCCATTCTAGGCGCATTTCAGATGCAAGTTTGCCAAATAGTTTGATATAGGTATAGTCAGTCCAGTAGGCAGGTGACTCTCGAATTTCAGCAATAAAGCGAGCATAGGGCAACCGTTCATGTTTATTCCTCATTGATTAAGTAGCAGGGAAAGCTCTTGCATTAAATATTGAGGTTTATGTAAAGCTCTTCGCATCAGCCGTACAGCGACCAAACCAATACCTTTAGCTACTAACTTAGTAATTCCAGAGTAGGGTTAGGATTACGTGTTCGTGAACTCACTTGCGATCGCTACTCTATTGAGACTTTCCTCACACCTTATTATGATAGACAATTCTTGAAAAACCGTCAACTTGATAATTTGGTTCATAGTATTTAACTGCTTTAAATACTAAATTACCAATAAAAATAACATCAATATTAGGATCGCGTAATGCTTTAATAGTTTCTGCTTGATATATATAGATAAATTAGGAGGTGATTTTACTTCTTTCGGTATCGATACTGTTTCTGAATAAACAGGTTGGAGAGTAATTTTATAGTTAGACATAATCATTATTTATTAAAATTTTGTGGTTTTATATGGCTACAAAAAAGTGTTATGACATTAATAAAATTGAAGTCCTTTATAACCAATAATTTTGAGACCAATTCACTTTTTTTACTTCTGACTTCTGACTTCCGTAAGACGTTCCATGGAAAGTCCCTACTGTGGTCTACCGTGCAGGAAAACCGCTGTAAAACTAAGACAACGTAATATTTTTCCTTCTTCCTTCTTCCTTCTTCCTTCTTCCTTCTTCCTTCTGCTATAACAAAACCACCCCCAATCAATGGAGGTGGCCCAAACACAATACACACTATTTACAGCAGTCAAAGGAAAGGAGGCAGATAGATCGAGAGCTGAAAACTAAGACAACACAATATTTTCCTTCTTCCTTCTTCCTTCTTCCTTCTTCAAACCTAGTAATCGAAATCTCCACCGCCCATACCAGCGCCAGCAGGAGCACCTTCCTTGGGTTCAGGTTTGTCAACAACAATACACTCAGTTGTCAACACCATACCAGCAATGGAAGCAGCGTTTTGTAGAGCAGAACGAGTTACCTTAGCAGGGTCAACAATACCAGCTTCAAACAAGTCCATAAACTCGTTAGTAGCAGCATTGTAACCAGTATTGAAATCCTTCTCTTTCACGCGTTCGCCAATCACAGCACCGTTCTGACCTGCATTTTCAGCAATGCGCTTCAGTGGAGCTAACAAAGCACGACTAACAATTAAAGCACCAGTTAACTCTTCAGCTTGCAAGTTCTCATTTGCCCATTTTTCTAGTTCGGGAGCTAGGTGAGCTAGAGTTGTACCGCCACCAGGGACAATACCTTCTTCTACAGCAGCTTTAGTTGCGTTGATAGCGTCTTCCAAGCGTAATTTGCGGTCTTTCATTTCTGTTTCAGTAGCAGCACCAACTTTGATTACAGCTACCCCACCAGCTAACTTAGCTAAACGCTCTTGTAACTTCTCTTTGTCGTAGGAAGATTCAGTTTCTTCCATCTGACGGCGAATTTGGTCGCAACGAGATTTAACTTCTTTTTCGTTACCTTCAGCAACGATGGTAGTGTTGTCCTTAGTGATGTTGATGCGACGAGCTTTACCAAGCATATCTAGTTTGGTGCTTTCTAGTTTCAAACCAGCATCTTCAGTAATAACTTGACCGCCAGTTAATACAGCAATATCTTCTAGCATCGCTTTACGGCGATCGCCAAAACCAGGAGCTTTCACAGCAGCAACATTCAACACACCCCGCAGACGGTTAACAACCAGAGTAGCTAAAGCTTCTTTCTCAATATCTTCAGCTAAGATTAATAAAGGTTTGCCAGAACGAGCTACTTGTTCTAACACTGGTACTAAATCTTGTACTAAAGCAATTTTCTTATCAGTAATTAGAATCATTGGTTCTTCGAGTACCGCTTCCATCCGCTCCATATCTGTTGCAAAGTAGGGAGAGATGTAGCCTTTGTCGAAGCGCATACCTTCAGTAATTTCTAGTTCGGTCTGCATTGACTTCCCTTCTTCTAGGGAAATTACGCCTTCCTTGCCCACTTTATCCATTGCTTGGGCAATCATATTACCCACTTCTTCATCGTTACCAGCAGAGATGGAACCAACTTGAGCGATCGCCTTAGAATCTTCAATTTGACTAGCGTGAGATGCAATTTTTTCTACCAAGAAACCTGCTGCTTTATCAACACCGCGCTTGATGGCAATGGGGTTAGCACCTGCAGCTACGTTCCTTAGACCCTCTTTTACAATTGCGTGAGCTAAAACGGTGGCTGTAGTAGTACCGTCACCTGCTGCGTCATTGGTTTTGGAAGCTGCTTGACGAATTAGAGCAACTCCTGTATTTTCAATATGGTCTTCTAGTTCGATTTCTTTAGCGATTGTCACACCATCGTTAACGATTTGAGGAGCGCCAAATTTTTTCTCTAGAACTACGTTCCTACCTTTTGGACCGAGTGTTACTGCTACGGACTCAGCCAGAATATCCATACCTCTTTCGAGAGCGCGACGAGCATTTTCGTTGTAGATTATACGTTTAGCCATAGTTGTAATTCTTATTGATTAGTAATTGTGGATTTGACATCTCCAGGGGGTGAAACACCCTGAATTCTGTGTAAAAAAACACCACAAAAGGGATAAATCCACTTTTGCTTCCAGCCTGTCAACAGACTTCTAGACTCCTCGGGATAGACAAAAATCTATCTGTGAGCTTGCTTTGAGAGTGGTTTCACTCAAGGTATTGGAGCAATCTTCTCACTGCTCTATTTGTTATTTTGTTGATAATTAGTTGTTTTAGCACTTTGGCAAACATCAAATAGGTCGAAGAAGTTTGCTAGTGCTATGGAACAACTTGATAATTCTTAGTTAACAATTGCGAGAATATCTTTTTCTGCAAGTAGCACATACTCATCGCCACCGAGTTTGATATCTGTTCCGGCGTATTTGGAGTACAGCACTTTGTCTCCGACTTTAACTTCCATTTCTGCGCGGGAACCATCGTCATTGCGCTTACCAGGACCAGCAGCAGCAACTTCTCCTACTTGGGGTTTTTCTTTTGCATTGTCAGGTAGAAGAATACCACCTGCTGTTTTTTCTTCAGCTGCACTAACTTTGACAAATACGCGATCGCCTAAAGGCTTAACAGTAGAAACACTCAATGTTACGGCTGCCATTGTTTTCCCTCCAGATAAATTTGATTTTTCCTGAGAGGCTAGAATCTGAAGCTAAATTACCCGCTTCGTTTTCTTTTTTAGCACTCTCACTACCTGAGTGCTAATTTAGCTGAATAGGAGTTGCCATTGCAACTGATGAAACTGTACGGGTTCCCGAACTGAGGGATTTGGTTTTTGGTGGTGGTGCATAGTAATGGTAAAGGAAGCACCGGGAGTGTGGGGGAATGGGAGATGAGGAGTGTGGGAGAAATTAAAAAATATGTATTCTACAATTACCATGCACGACTATCGGTTTTTTTGTCAAAAGTCTAAATTAAATCGACAAAACAACATTCCTCTCAATTGAATTGAGCTTTTTAAATTAGGACAGTAGACTAAAATTATCTGAGTAAATCGAGAATTTCACCGTCAAAGTCATTTATTATTTAAAATAGGACATTTGACCAAAAAGACAATATCCCAAGAAGTTCGTTGGAAGGTGTGTCGAAAATTTTATGACAGATAATATATCATCTCAAAAAACCGATAAATCTGATGGGACTAACTTCCAGATAGCTGAATGCCAGGAAAATTATCAACTGGACGATATTGACCAAGATATTTGTCAGGAATCCCTTGGTGTTTGTATCCAATCTCTGGGACTAAGTAAAATTCAGCGACATATTTTTATTTGTGCTGACCAAACAAAGCCTAAATGTTGTTCAACAGAGACTGGTTTAGAGGCGTGGAATTATCTCAAAAAACGGCTCAAAGAGTTAAAACTTGATCGGGTTAACACTGATTTACCTGGCTATATATTTCGCACTAAAGCTAACTGTTTACGAGTTTGTTGTCAAGGTCCAATCATGGTTGTTTATCCTGAAGGAGTATGGTATCATTCCGCAACTCCTCCTGTAATTGAAAGAATTATTCAAGAGCATATAATGGGCGATAAACTTGTAGAGGAATATGTTTTTCTAACTCATCCTTTGCCCGAATCAATGATTATTTGATCAAATAGCCTTAGTTGATTCATTCGCTAATACTCATAAATAATGGACATTTACTTGACTGCCAAACTCAAAAGTTCAAAGTTAACAATTAGTAACTAATATTTATCAATATAAATTATGATAATATTAGTAGTCAATACTGTCAAATTTTCATATATTATTAAAAGTAGTGGAAGTTATTTTTCACAAATACAAAACTATTATCTAGTTATATATATCTAATATTGTAGAACTATTGATTGAGTCTAAAATCTATAATCAATAATACGGGGCATAATTTCTTTAGATCATTAGGTGCAGTCCAAGCCCTGTGGCTAAGGATATATATTAATTTAAAAGAAAGTAGCAAACTCGCCCTACTTCCTTAATCTTTTATGAAAGATGTGGTTTATACCTGTCTTTGAAGTTAATGTTTGCGGGAATTAAAGAAAGTGAGTTCTTCATTATGAAGGAAATTAATACTACAGACCAAAGACGGTTAATGTTGGTTGATGATGACCCTAATTTAATTTTATTAGTCAAGGATTATTTAGAATTTCGTGGGTATCAGGTAACAACGGCAGAAAATGGCCGAGAAGCACTAGAAAAGCTGGAAAATGAAATACCTGAGCTAATTATATGTGATGTGATGATGCCAGAAATGGATGGCTATACCCTTGTGCAACACATCAGAGAAAACCCAGCTACAGAATGGGTTCCAGTTCTATTTCTATCTGCCAAAGGTCAAAGTCAAGACCGAGTCAAAGGTTTAAATACTGGAGCTGATGTCTACATTGTCAAACCATTTGAGCCAGAAGAACTCGTAGCTCAAGTAGAATCTTCCCTGAAGCAAGCTTCTCGCCTAATTAAACATCAAAATTCTGCCATGGTTAGTAATGGGCCAAAAATCAAGGTGCGCAGAAACGTAGAATTAACTCCCACAGAGTTAAAGGTAGTCCAACTTGTAGCCCAGGGGATGGCAAATCGTGACATTGCACAATTGATGGAAGTTAGTCAAAGAACGATTGAGAGTCATGTAAGCAATATGCTTGGTAAAACTGGTCTACACAATCGGACAGAATTAGCTCGTTGGGCGATAGAAAGTAAAAAGGCTTAGGTATAATCACCCAGGAATTTATCGGGGTGTAAGTCTTTATCTTGATGTAATTTGTATATTTGAGGGCTGTAATTTTGTACTGCCCCAGTTTTTCTATATTGCGAATTTTATATATAGCAGTCGAAGGAAAGGGCGCGGACATATCAAAAGTTTAAAACTCAGACAACGCCAGATTTTTCCTGATTACTTCTTCCTTCTGCTATACATAGTTTTTATTAAGTCAATTGTTTTTGATTTGACTGAATTATTAGAATATTGGACGAATCAAATCTTCAAAATATGGCCTTAATGAAAAATTATTGTCTTATATTGAAGATCTGGAAGGGGATCAATTAATTTAATAAGCATAAAAAGTATTTTTTTACATAAAAAAGACTAAAATAGATAGTATATAACTACTAAAATTATTAAAATTATTAGTAGAGAAAAATATTATCGGTTTATGATATAAGGGTGATTTTTTGCAGTTTAAATCTGAAAAATACAAGTAATAATATTAGTTTATCTAAATTAAAAATAATTGCATTGATGATAGGAATATTACTAAAATAATAGATTTAGACTGAATTATCTAAAATTAATATTAAACTTAAGTTTCTATGAATAATTCCAATAACCGTCTTTCTATATTTGTTGACGGGAATAATATGTTCTACGCTCAACAAAAAAATGGTTGGTTTTTTGACCCTAGAAGAGTATTAGAACATTTCAACAAACCAGAAGTAAAACTAATAAATGCTTTTTGGTACACAGGCTTAAAAGACCCACAAGATCAAAGGGGATTCCGAGATGCTTTAATTAGTTTGGGTTATACAGTACGCACTAAAATTCTTAAAGAATATTATGATGATGTTTCGGGTCGCTATTCTCAAAAAGCTAACTTAGATATTGAAATTGTAGTAGATATGTTTAATACAGTAGACCAATATGACCAAGTAGTTTTATTTAGTGGAGATGGGGATTTTGAAAGAGCTATTGAGCTACTGCGTTCTAAAAATACTCATATAACAGTTGTATCAACAGAAGGAATGATTGCTAGAGAATTGCGAAATGCCACAGATCAATATGTAGATTTAAATGATATTCGCGACCAAATAGAAAAGGCAGAATATTAATTAAGAAGGAAGAGGGAAGAAGGAAGAAAGAAGAAGGAAAAAAATCTCAATTTCTTTGAGAATGCACCAAGTCAGAAGGCAGGAAGCATCAAAGAAAAAATCTATGCTTGAAGACTTAAATATCTTCCTAGAAAACTCACAAAAATTAGACTAAATTTACGTTTAATTTAATTAAAAAACGTTTCGGTCCGGAATGCTCCGCAAATAGTATTTCAGCCTTTAGCAGTTAGCTTTTGATCAGGGGATACGCGACCCCTACTAAAATGAAATGACAACCTAGAAGTCGGGGATTTAAACCAAAGCTTTTAGTACGCTGAAAGCTGAGTGCTGTTTGCAGAGCATTCCGGTACGGAAAATGCTGATAGCTAGTTAATTTAAACTATATTCACTAGTTTGTAAGACAAGGTAAGATCGAAAAAAGCTCAAGGCTAATTGCTGTAAAATATTAAACTATAAGGGAAAAATAATGACAAGTAATCAAGACCGAATTATTATTTTTGATACGACTCTCCGGGATGGGGAACAATCTCCTGGAGCAGCTCTCAATATAGATGAAAAATTGACTATTGCTCGGCAACTATCTCGCCTGGGAGTAGATGTGATTGAAGCTGGTTTTCCCTACTCTAGTCCTGGAGATTTTGAAGCAGTACAGAAAATTGCTGAGACAGTGGGTGTAGAAGGAGGCCCAACAATCTGTGGTTTGGCAAGAACGACTCGTGCAGATATTGAAGCAGCAGGTAAAGCTCTTAAACCCGCAGCTAATGCTCGTATTCATACTTTTATTGCTACTTCCGATATTCACTTAGCTTATAAACTTAAGAAAACTAGAGAAGAAGTATTGGCGATCGCTCCAGAAATGGTGGCCTATGCTAAAACCTTCGTAGATGATGTAGAATTTTCTCCTGAAGATGCAGGTCGCTCTGACCCAGAATTTCTCTATCAAGTATTGGAGGCGACGATCGCTGCTGGAGCGACTACGGTTAATATTCCCGATACTGTTGGTTATACGACACCTGCTGAATTTGGAGCGCTCATCCGAGGTATTAAGGAAAACGTTCCCAATATTGACCAAGCTATTATTTCTGTTCATGGTCACAACGACCTCGGTTTAGCAGTCGCCAACTTCCTCGAAGCTGTGAAAAACGGCGCCCGTCAACTGGAATGCACCATTAACGGTATCGGTGAGCGAGCTGGTAATGCTGCTTTGGAAGAGTTAGTTATGGCATTGCACGTTCGGCGACAATATTTTAATCCCTTCCTTGGTCGCGCACCAGAGTCAGAAGCACCACTTACTAATATTGATACTCGTCATATTTATAAAACATCTCGTCTGGTTTCTAACTTGACAGGAATGTTTGTGCAACCAAACAAAGCTATTGTCGGCGCTAATGCTTTTGCTCATGAGTCAGGTATTCATCAAGATGGGGTACTCAAGAATAAGCTTACTTATGAAATCATGGATGCTGAGTCTATCGGTTTGACAGATAACCAAATAGTTTTGGGTAAACTTTCCGGTCGTCATGCTTTCCAAACTCGTCTCAAAGAACTTGGGTTTGATATTTCTGATGAAGAGGTGAATAAAGCTTTCCTCAGATTTAAAGATTTGGCAGACAAAAAGAAAGAAATTACAGATTGGGATTTGGAATCTATTGTTAACAGCGAGATTCAACAACCACCAGAACTCTTCCGTATAGAGTTGGTACAGGTTTCCTGTGGCGATCGCTCTCGTCCCACCGCCACAGTTAGTATCCGGACTCCTAATGGGGAGGAATTGACTGATGCTGCCATTGGTACTGGACCTGTGGATGCTGTATACAAGGCAATTAACCGAGTGGTGAATGTGCCTAATGATTTAATTGAGTTTTCTGTGCAGTCGGTAACTGCTGGTATTGATGCTATTGGGGAGGTGACTATTCGTTTGCGTCATGAAGGACGGGTGTATTCTGGTCATGCTGCTAATACTGATATTATTGTGGCATCAGCTCAAGCTTATATAAATGCTTTAAATCGTTTGTATGCAGCTTTGCAAAGTGATGTGAAGAAAATACATCCGCAAAAGAGCGATCGAGCGGTGGAAGTGGTATAGCGCAAGTCAGAATTTAGAATTTAGAATTTAGAATTCAGAATTTAGAATTCAGAATTCAGGGGAGTATGGTCAGAATTTAGAATTCAGAATTCAGAATTTAGAATTTAGAATTCAGAATTTAGAATTTAGAATTCAGAATTTAGAATTTAGAATTCAGAATTTAGAATTCAGAATTCAGAATTTAGAATTCAGAATTTAGAATTCAGAATTCAGAATTTAGAATTTAGAATTCAGAATTTAGAATTCAGAATTCAGGGGAGTATGGTCAGAATTTAGAATTCAGAATTCAGAATTTAGAATTTAGAATTCAGAATTTAGAATTCAGAATTCAGAATTTAGAATTTAGAATTCAGAATTTAGAATTCAGAATTCAGGGGAGTATGGGGAGTGTGGGGAGATGGGGAGATATAGCAAGGAACGAGTTGCTGTTTGACTTATTTAGAATTCAGAATTCAGAATTTAGAATTCAGAATTTAGAATTGAGGGGAGTCTGGGGAGTGTGGGGAGATGGGGAGATATAGCAAGGAACGAGTTGCTGTTTGACTTATGTTGATGATGAACCGTAAGACAGAGAAATACTTTTCCCACTGTTCCCTATTCCCTGTTCCCTGTTCCCTGCTATAAAGAAAGATTTGGCAATGGCGCTCAGATTGAACATTTATTGATACCGAACCCGAGCGGATTTGATATCAATTATTTCCCCCCACTCCCCTACTCCCCTACTCCCCTACTCCCCCACTCCCCCACTCCCCTACTCCCCCACTCCCTTACTCCCCTACTCCCTTACTCCCCTACTCCTAGAGCGGAAAGATATGAATTGTCTCCTTTGTTGCGATCGCCACTACCATTCTTAGGATAATTTTGAAAATTTACAGAATGTTGCGGTACACCAATAGCAATACCTTCTTGGTCAAATGCTTGTTTAATTCTGAGGCGGAATTCACGTCCCACAGCAAACTGTTGTATTGGTGCAGTCTTAATCCAAATTTGAATTAAAATACCCGTGTGCGAGATATTATCAACTCCGAGAATTATTGCAGGTTCGAGAATTTTATCTTGCCATTCAGGTTCACTCCGCATTTGCTCTAACACTTCTGCCATCATATTTAGTGCTTTCCTAGCATCTGCACTGTAGGCAATTTCAACTCGAAAGTCTACCCGAGACCAATCTTTTGTCAAGTTTTGCACAACCTCAAAACTACCATTAGGAATAGTAATGAGTCGCCCTTCTGCTCCCCTCAGTTGAGTTAAATAAAGATTTATATGTTCTACAATACCTGTTACATCGCCTATTTGAACTACGTCTCCAACAGCATACTGATCCGTCCATAAAATCAAGCAACCGTTAATCATATTATCTACTTTAGCTTTGAAAACGTAAGTTAATGCTATGCCAAGAATTCCTATTCCGGCAAGGGAAACACCTATTGCTTGTATAGTATATAAAATGGCAATTGAGTATATAACAACACTTGTCGCTTGTTTGAGTGCGCCTGAATAAGTATTGACTCGCTTGGTATATCTTTCAGGTACTAGGGAACCTTGTTGTGCTTGTGTTGCCCACTTATCTAACCAAAAGTCGATTAAGAAGTAAGTAGCTTTATCTGTAATGCTGGCAATTACCCATATTAGTAAAAATTGTACATATTGTGTTAAGAGAAAAGAATATAAAGCCCGAGTTTGTGGGAACATCGCAACAATTAAACTAATTCCTCCCACCCAGATAAATACTTGTGCCCACATTAAAATTTGTTCTAGTAAAACAGTAATATTTTTTTGTTTCTTTAAAAGAAACTGTCGTTTTAGAGAAACTTTTGGCAATGCTGACCAGATGTATTCTAACTGATTCAAAAATGCTAAAGGTGCATTTTCAACCATTGCTAGTAATATACTGAGAGATGTAATTTCTAGGTTTGAATGTAGTAAAGATTCTTTGTTGAAATTAATTGATGATTCTGCTGCTTGAGTATTGGCTGTATTTGCAGTAGATTGATAATTTTCTATAGATTTTTCTTCGGGATTTACTTGTAGAGATTGCTCTAATTCTTTGATTTTTTGTTTGAGCAATTCAATTTTAGCTTTCAAGCGTTTTTGTATCCACTTTAATACCGAGCTAATAATTATCATACTAGCAATAATTATAGAAACTTGAGCGATGATAATATATAGTTTTTTGTTGTAGTATTCTCTTTCTTTTAAAGCATTACTCAATTCTTGAATAATGCGATTTTGCCAGATCTTTGCTAGCTGCAATTCACTATTAGCAAAGTTGGCAACTACGTCATATTTTGTAACTGTGAGTATAGTTTTTTTTGTTAATCCTGGTTGTTCTGGCGCATAAATAACTGTTAAATTATTCAGAGTTCCTACTTCAATTTTGGGTGTTTGAGGATGAAGATTTAGGCTTTGATTTGTGCCTTGACTATTAATATTATCTTTGCGGATAATATCAATATTTGGTGTGATATTTTGGATTCTTGTCTGAAGTTCTTTTACCTTGGGAGTTAATGTCGGTTTTGCAAGCAATGGTTGGTCAAAATCAGATGGTTTTTCTGGTAATTGATTATTAGATGTAGGGGTTGAATTTGGAGGTGATGGGTTTGGTATTTTACGTTCTTTTGACTGTAGTACTATCTTTAAAACTTGTTGAAGATTAATTTCTACAGTTTTTGCTCTTTGCTTGGCAGTAGAAATAGCACTTTGATTCTCTTCTGTATTAGCTGATGGTGCAGCGACAGTAATTAAAGGTCTGCCATTAAACCAGACTTTACTACACATTAAATTACCACATTGATATGGTCGATTAAACCAATCAAAAATTGGTCCTTGATTATCCGTTTGTTCTATATTTGGCAGGAATGGTATTTGTGCCCAAGCTACAGATGACCAAGTAATTGTTATGCCAAAAGTTAATAGGGTAACCAGAATAAATTTGACTGCTGAATGAATTTTACTATGGTTTTTACCCGCAATCACTCTCATATTATTCTGAAAATTTTTGATGAATTGATATTTGATTATATTGTGCATAAATTAATTAAATAACAACAACCTTAAAAGCAATAATATCTGACAACTTTAAATTAAGTTAGTGGCTGAAAATTTATGTTCAATAGCCTCCCTTTTTAAGGGAAAAAAGAGAATATTCCAGATTTCAAGGCTCCTTATTGCAGAGGTACTGATAACTGTTAACGCAGTTCCTCCGGAGGAGGCTAACTGATAACTGAAATGACACTATATTCTACATTTTTCAGGAAAATTTAAAAGAGATCGAATATAGATAAAAATCCTTATAGTCCAGTATAATTGATTGCTTTTTTATCAATTTATATATACAGCATCAGCCATTAGGATTACAATTATATTGATTTATTTTTGCAGAGTACAGGAGTATTTCTATGCCAGAAGCAGTAGGTCTCATAGAAACTATTGGTTTTCCCAGTATATTAGCTGCTGCAGATGCTATGGTCAAAGCTGCGCGAGTTACCTTAGTTTACTACGGTATAGCTGAAAGAGGCCACTTTGTCGTGGTAGTTCGGGGACCAACTTCTGAAGTTTATCCTTCAGTCCAAGCTGGCATTGAAGCAGCAGAAAAAGTCTATGGTGGTATTGTGGACAGTCACTATATTGTTCCTAATCCCCCGGAGAATGTAGAATCTGTATTACCACTAAGTTATACAGAAATTAGTGAACAATTTAGATGAATATTGTCCTAAACTTATTGATAGCTCAAATTAATATTATTGATAATTTGGCTGAATATATAGTTTAGTTATGATAGACATCTAAAATTTTTACAATTAATTGCAGAGATTAATTCTTAACTTAAATTTAGGAGAAATATAATGGCACAACAAGCTGTTGGAGCACTGGAAACTAAGGGTTTTCCAGGTATTTTAGCTGCCTCAGATGCAATGGTAAAAGCAGGTCGAGTCACTTTAGTGGGTTATATTAGGGTTGGTAGCGCTCGGTTTACTGTTCAAATTCGAGGTGATGTTTCGGAAGTAAAAACTGCTATGGATGCAGGAATTGCTGCAGTCGAAAAAGTCTATGGTGCAACCTTGGAATCTTGGGTAATTATTCCTCGCCCTCATGATAATATTGTGGCTGTTTTACCAATAGATTTTAATCCAGGTGTTGAAGAATACCGCCAACGAGTAGAAGGAATAACTGTACCAAGATTGCCTAATAGGTAGATGAATTTTGACTAATTAAATATCTACATAATTCTATTTTAAGCCGTCCATAAGACTATAGTATGACCAAGAGTTACAATTTTGGTTAGTATTAAAAAATATAGATAGTGGACGGTACTATGGAAGCATGATTTGAGTAGCTAGTTTGGATTAAATATTAGATTTTAGGTATTCAATCATTAATAATTACCTGTATAAAATAAGATTGGTGAATATTTTTTTTGATTTATTTATGCAAATAATAAGAGGCTTTAAACCTGAATGATTAGATAATTATAAAAAATCAATAACCAGAACACATAAAACTATCACAATTAATTAGGAAACTATATATTCTGTAAAAACAATCCCAAAATTAGTGAGATTTTAATAGTGAAAATTGAAAAAGTAATAAGTGAACATTTTCATTCAATATGCTATTGTTAAAATAAGCACAATTGAATCTCTGTAAAAAATATTGAATTTATCTATTGTTGACAATTAAAAACAAATCGAATGGAATTTTGATTGAGAATAGCTACAATGAGTAAAGACTATGACAGCAGGATAGTCTTTATTTATTGTAGCTAATTTCCTATTGAATTTTGTGTAGGTAGTGCGAGTACATAGGAAAAAAACTAAAATACAGATAATAAAGTCTGAAACTATTACTACTGTTACCTACTTTCTAATTCCAAAATATTTTCTACATAACCCTGTCGAGGACTGCTATATATTGAATCTTATCTGAAGCTATGGATACTTGGATTATACAATTACACCGCTCTACTAATGAAATCACTTTTTTGGCAATTAGTGCCTTGGCAGCAATAATTTTTTGCTTTTGGTTTATCCCTATTGCTACAGATACTATGGTAAATTCTGCAGCAGGTTTAGCTGAAAAATATTTAGGTAAAAATCAACGCACAATAGTAATCAATTCTAGTACAAATAATCCTGAATTATTTTTGATGTTGCTATCATTGAGTCTCGGTAGGTTAGGAGGTATAGCAACTCCTCTAGGTTCAAATTTTGCCAATATTTATCTAATGTTTATTGTGGCACCAATAATTGTTATAGGTAAATGGGTATTTTTAGGAAAAATATCTAATATCAAAAATTTTATCGAAATTCTTAATAAAGAAAAAATGCTATTTTTATGGCATTTTTCCATGTCATTATCAATGTTTGCCTTTGCTACTACAGCTTATTGGTTTATTACTGGTGAATCGGAATTTGCACCTTTGCCAGAAGTCATAGATTCCCGAACTTTACCTTGGGTAATTGTTGGTGGTATAACTTGTTTAGCAGGTATATTTGTCTTTTTTCTTTATGAAAAACAGTTTAAGCAAAAAAGACCTGAATTATTTGAAGATATTAATGCAGATGATTATGAAGCAAGTTGGTGGAAGTTTATTGTAGGCACGGCTTTATTGATATTATTATGTTATATTTTAAATACATTATTTATAGCTTGGACTGAAATTTATGATGATTTACTGACTAAATTGTTTGGTGATTCAATCTTTGCAGGATTGCATTATTTTTTGGGAAGTTTAATATCATCTTTACCAGAAACAATTGTAGCTGTGAAAAATTATGAGCGTTTAACTTCACCAGATTTAAACACAGCAATGGCATCAGCTAGTCAGTCAAATATGACTAATTTGGGAATAGGTTTTTTAGGTAGTTTTTTAGCAAGTTTACTATTGGCTATAGGTATTAATTATCAGTTATAAAATCAAGCTATCGGCTGTGTTGAAAAATAATTTTGAAGAAGGAATAAGAAAAAAGTGGATGGGGTTTGTAGACAGGAAGTGGCAGGTCGTTGACTATCCCCAGACAATTGTAGACGGTGGGGTATTAAACCCTTGAAGAAGGAGACAGGAGACAGGAGACAGGAGACAGGAGGAAAATTACATGGGGATAGTCAACGAAGGGCCGCTCCGCGTCTACGCTCCCCCAAGTAATTTTGAACACCCCCGTTGACTGTGGGGTATTAAACCCACAAAGAAAATGATAAAGAAAAAGATAATTACCGAATAATTAAGGTTTAAATCCTCTTCTTTGAAGAATAAAGAAAGACAAAAAATTCTTTTCGCCAATCCGATAATTTTCAGGAGAGGTAATTATTAATTGTTATACTAATTTTATGTGAGGCTGCACAAAATTAGGTGTTAGGTTTTAGGTCGTAGGTCGTAGGTCTTAGGTCTCATAGCAATTTTATCTGAGATTACATAGAATTATGAAACTTATTAACTTTTCTATCTAGAGCTACAGTCAACTCCGATTAAAATATTATTCTATGCAAGTTAGAAATGAATTTGGTATTAATTATTAATTATCGAATATAGTTATAACTGAATTTAATATAGTTAAATGGAATTGATTGAAGAAGGAAGGACTGAAGTTGTAAAAAGTTTATGGGGATACTGAAAAAAGTTGCTCCACCTCTACAAAGTTCAACGAATTCACTCTGTAGACAGTGAGGTATTAAACTCATCAGAAAAAAGATAATATTAGACTCATCAAAAATCACAGATTTATGAGCTACAAAAATAAATTATTTTGGGTTTTGTGGGTAATAGGTATGATCGGAATATTATCTTTATTGTTGCTCGATATACCTCTACCAGAAGATAATAAATTACCTCCTTTATGGATAATTAAACTGTTGACTTTATTCCAGCAAACTGTGTTGTTATCTATAGCAGTAATTATTAAAGTTGCTTTAGCTGAAAAAGTTAAATTATCAGCACCTTTAGCAGAAGCGATCGCTAAGAAAAATCCACTTATGCCAGTAATTAAACCGCAAATATTACCAGGTATGATTGGAGATTTCATCGGGGATTTAGCTTTAGTCTTCATTGCTTTATTATGGCAACCGTTTTTACCTTCAGACTTTGTAACTAAAAGTTCGGAAATATCCAACAATTTACCATTTATAACTCGCATTTTATTTGGAGGTATTACCGAAGAATTATTAATTAGATGGGGGTTAATGATACTCCTAGTTTGGATAGGATGGAAAATTTTTCAAAGAGGAAAAGGTAAACCCCAAGGGCGATACTTTGTTATGGCAATTTTGTTGTCATCTTTATTATTTGGGGTCGGACATTTACCAATAGCTTTTTGATTTCAAACTAAGGTAAATGCGATATTTATTTCCTATATTATTACGATTAATTCATTATTTGGTTTAATTCTCGGATATCTGTATTGGCAAAAAGGTTTAGAGTCTGCAATACTAGCTCATGGAATAGCTCATATAGTGTCAGTAATATTTAATCAGTTATAGGTGGTAGGTAAATTATTAATTGTTAGTTATTAAGAGAAATATTCACTGTTGCCTGTTGCCTGTTGCCTGTTGCCTAGCGCTACGCGCTATATTAATTCCGCCCCTCCTTTCCATTCAAATTAACTTTTTTCCCATTGCTTTCCTGCTGGAAAAACTGCATCAACATCGCTTCCATTCGTGGGGATAAATCAATTGGTAAATTCCCAGACCGCAAATGCAAATCCTGTTGCGGAAACGGAATCTCTATTTGACGCTCCCGCAATGTTGCCTCAATCTTAAAATACAAATCACTCCTAATAATTTCCTGTTTGCTCGGTTCTGCTGTCCATACCCGTAACTCGAAATTTAGAGAACTATCTCCGAACTCAATAAACAACACCTGGGGTTCTGGCATTGATAATACATCGGGGTAAGATGCTGCTGCTGCATCTAATAAAGCTTTACGTACCCCCTCTACATTAGATCCGTAAGCAACTCCTACTGGTAACCGCAACGCCGAAACTGGGTGGTCATGATCCCAATTTATTAGCTCCGCCTCCAAAAACCGGGAGTTAGGTACAATAATAGACACATGGTCGAAAGTTTTAATCATTGTACTGCGGGCGCCAATGCGTTCAACAGTTCCTTGATATTCTCCAATTTCTACAAAGTCGCCCACCTGTATCGGTCGCTCAAACAATAATACCAAACCACTGCCAAAATTTTTAGCAATATCCTGGAAACCTAAACCAATACCAACGCCAAACGCACTTGCTAACAAGGTAATAGAACTCAAATCTAAACCCCATACTTGCAATAATACCATCACACCAATAGTGATTAAACTGTATTTGGTCATAGTGGCGATCGCTTCTTGAGCGCCTCGGTTAATTCCGGTTACTCGTAAAATGCGCGATCTTAAAATATTAGTTATTCCACCAACACCAATTATTAATGCCCAGACTAAACCTACTAAAATTAATAGATCGGGTACAGAATATGTTTGATTTCCCAAATGAATTACCGGAGAAGTAAAGGTGGAAATTAAGGTATCGGTAAACTGATAACTAAACTGTCGAGTTAGGGGAAACTTATTAGTAATATACAGAATTGTTCCTATCCATAAAGCTATTCTCGTAACTAGCAAACTTAAACTAATTAATATAGATAAACTTTTGCTCTCTTCAGGATGAGCAATGCCATGATTTCCCAAAAAAAACAATATAACTTGATATAAATATTTTCGCCATACTAACTTTAATAGCCAGTTTATTGCTATAGCTCCATTAATAATTAATCCTACTTTAATTAATGTGTTTCCCATAAATTTTAAAGAGCGTTCTTTTTGAGCTATTTTTACTGAATCCTCAATTTTTTCTGCCCAAATGTCTGTTTGCTCTTTGAGATTACTTCCTGGAAAAACATCTTTTTGAGTAACAGTTAATAGATAGGCATCGTTTAACCAAATTGTTGGTAGTTTTTCATCTGTTTTAACTTTTAAATGTATAGGTTTTGATGATGAAACTACAGTTGATAACTTTTGTTCAATTAATTCGGCTCTTTTCTGGGCAGTATATTCCCCTGCACTGCTAATTTTGAGTATTGGTCGCCCATCTAAAACTACTGGAGCTGTAGAATTTTTAAATTCTACTAATGCTGCTCCTGGAGTAAATATCATTAAGCTACTGAGGATGAGCGCGATTATGCTAAATATAATAAATTTAAGTATTCCTGATTGACGAGATTTATAATTATAGTTATAGTTATTTTTTACAATCACTCTTTTTTCCACCCTTTCGTATTTTAATATACAATAATATAAAATATCAATAAATTTTTAATTAATTGTAACACAATGTAGGACAAGTTGATAGAAGTTTGGTTTTCCATCAAAATTATTAATTCCTACACTGCTTTACTAATTGAATTGGATACATATATAGTTGAACAAGAGTATTAGGTATAGTTCCGGAAAAAAGTAATATTTTTTTATTATTAATAATTGGTAAATGGTAAGTTTTGATCTATAAATTATTAGTCAATATAGTAGAAGAAAGAGAAGAAAGAGGGAAGAAGAAAAAATATTACATGATCTGAGTTTTAAGCTGGCAATCTGTCTTAAGCTTTCCTTCGACTGCTATATCTTAAGATTAAAATTTTAATTATCAGTTTTTTCGATGGAATATCAAAACTATGATAGTATATTTTTTTTGTTCAATAATTAATAATTAGAGGATTGAATAAAAGGGAAAATTATGTTTGTAGGACAACATCCTATGGTGTAGCTAGGGAGATATTTTTGGTCTTAATTATTCGGTTTAATTAATATTGAAATATAACTTTGAAATTCATGGCGATCGCCAATCAACTTAATTTAAAATTATCACTTCTAAGCTTCTAATACCAAGGGTAATATCATGTCCGGATAAGAGCGCGATAGAACTCCGTTCCGCTTACACATTAACGCAGTTGTGCGCCAGCAAACAAAAAACTTTCTCTTTCTTCTTCTTTTTTCCCTCCTGACTCCTGACTCCTTTGTCATTTATTTATAACTTTTCAACCGGACATGATATAAAAAAGAATGCTAAAAAAGAGCTGCTCTAATTCATTATTAGACAGCTATCTCTATCATTTTCCCCTTTTTTTTCAAAATTTACTCCTTCTTCCCTCTTCCTTTTTCCCTCTTCCTTACTTATTACCTTGGTACTGAAACTTGTTTCAATATAGAATTAATTATACTATCAATTATTATTCCATCTAACTGCGCTTCAGGTTTCAAAATTAACCGATGACGTAATAGAGGTAATGCCACTGTTTTAATATCATCTGGAGTTACATAATTTCTATTATTTAACCAAGCTTGTGTTTTACTGGTTTGTAACCATGCTACTGTCGCTCGTGGAGAAGCACCTAAAGCTACATCCGGATGTTTTCTGGTTTGCTGAACTAACCCTAATAAATAATCTAATATTTTTTCTTGAACGTTAATTGCTTCTATTTCTTGACGAGTAAGAATTATTTGTTCGACCGTTGCTATAGGTTGAATTTGATTTAATTGAATACTTTTTGCAGCAAAACCTTGTTGAACATTGAGCAACATTTGTTTTTCTGCTGCTATGTCTGGGTAATCAATAATAATCTTGAATAAAAATCTATCTAATTGTGCTTCTGGTAATGGATATGTACCTTCAAATTCTAGGGAATTTTGAGTAGCAATTACCCAAAATAAATTTGGTAATGGCAAAGTTTCTCCATCTAATGTTACCTGTTGTTCTGCCATAGCTTCGAGTAAAGCTGCTTGGGTTTTTGGTGGAGTACGATTAATTTCATCTGCTAATAATATTTCTGTAAAAATTGGACCTTTTTTTAGGGTAAAGTTGCGACTATTGAGGTCAAATACATTAGTTCCTAAGATATCTGATGGTAGAATATCTGGTGTTAGTTGAACTCTGCTAAATTCGGCTTGAATTAATCTAGCTAATGCTTTGACTGTGAGAGTTTTTCCTGTGCCTGGAACTCCTTCAATTATTACATGACCTCCAGTCAACAGGGCGATTAATAATTGTTGAATAGGTATATTTTGACCGACAATTATTTGATTGAGAGTCTGATATAGTTGAGTAAATATTGAGTTAGTTTGTTTCATATTAATTCAGTTATTAGTATATATATAATGATAGGTAGTTCCAAATTCATCTGATCTTGTACCATTTGCCAAAAGTAATGTTATTGCAGAAGGAATAACTAAGAAGAAAGAAGAAAGAAGAAAGAAGTTTTATTATTTATCTGATTTTAAACCATTTGCCAAAAGTAATCTTATTGCATAAGAAAGAAGTTTTATTATTTATCTTCTGTATTTATCTGATTTTAAACCATTTGCCAAAAGTAATGTTATTGCAGAAGGAATAAGTAAGAAGGAAGAAGCAAGAAGTTTTATGGCTTATCTTCCATATTTATCTGATTTTAAACCATTTGCCAAAAGTAATCTTATCCTAGAAGGAACAAGGAATAACCGAAGCTGGAAGAGGAAATAAGTTTTATTATTTATCTTCCGTATTTATCTGATTTTAAACCATTTGCCAAAAGTAATCTTATTGTAGAAGGAACAAGGAAGAAGTTTTATGGTTTATCTTTCGTTGTTTCTGCTGCTGAGTGCTACACAAACAGTTACTTCATCAGTTCTAATTATCAAGACTGTTGCTATATAAATCAATTTTTGTATCAATAATTTGTAGGGGTAAATTACCATTTAGCAATGGATAATTGATAATTGATAATGAATCGCGCTTTAGGTTGAAAGTCTCTCCTTTTAAGGATAAAAAGAAATAAGATTTCCGCGCTAGGTTCAATCCTCTCAGTTTTAACCAGAGGTAATTATCCATTATCAATTAATGATCTCAAATCCGTTTAATTCGGTATAAAAAAATGTTCCATCTTCAACCATTACCAAATATTTCTCGATCTCCCCATCCCCCCACATTCCCCTCCTGGGAGGGGTCAAGGGTGGGTCCCATCTCCCCACCTCCCCACCTAATTACACTGATACTACTGGATTTGATATCAATCCCTACTCCCATTAACCATCAACAGAAGATCGACCGCTTTTTATACCATTAAAAGAGAATGCTTGAGACCAAAAAAAATCGGTCAAAAATTCCTTTTTGCTTTGTTTTCAACTTGAAATATTTTCTCCCACTTATCTAACCAATTTAATAACTCTGATTCAGTAATTTTTCGTTTTTGAGATTGAATTTTTAGGACTTTTTCTAATTCTATTGATCGCTCTCCAGTTTGCTGTATCCAAGCATCTATCAAAGATTTATCTTCAACTATATTTTCTCCTAGTCCTAATTTCTTTTGCAGTTGAATTTTTTGCTCTTTCCCTGTAGTTTCTAAAATAAATTCCCGACTTTCTGCTTTTTGTAATACTCCTGCTAAAGCTTGAATATAAGCTTGACTATTATCAATTATTGGTGCTGATAATTTTATCGGTTTAGCAAAACGACGATTTTGAGCAAAAATTAGGATAACTAAAATAATTAAACCCTGAATAAAAATTGGAAATAAAGGAGTTTCAACCAAATAATTCACTAAACTTTCTCCCAACTCCTCCTTAATTACTTCTTGGTCTTTATAACCATGAATATATTCATCTACTAAAATTCGTTGTTGACCTTGAGTAACAAGTTGAGCTAAAAATTCATAATTTCCAGGTATATCTTGATAAGCATTCGCAGCTAAATATTGAGTAGTAGCTAAGATAATTTTTCCTTTACCAAACTGTTTTTGCCAAACTATAGCACCGTAGCGATCGCCTAATAACTTCTCTTCTTTTTGTTGCTCAATTTTTATTGCCCTGCGACTTGTTTCTATTTCAACTTTTCCTACTTCCGTATCATGGATAGTAGTAAAATCTGCCTTTGTTACCTGTTTTTTAATGCCTAAAATTACCAAAATATTCCCAGATTTTACCCAATTTTTTATCTGAGCATTAATTACTCGATTTTCTAGTTGACTATTAACCTGTAATAGAGTGACTGATGAGTTGATATCTTGAGTATTTTCTAAATCTATAAATGGTTTTTCCCAGCGTTGAATATCCGCGCCTTTTTCTAACATAAACTTGTACCAAGCACCATATCCATCTGGGGCACGACTATAAGTAGAACCGCTATTTAATTGATTATTTACTGGGGCAAAAAAAACAGTCATTATCATAATTGAAATTAGAGTGATCGCTCCAAATACCCAAAATTTATTAGTTTTTTTCATCTCTGATTTGTTGATAAGCTTCCTGGCATTCTGCAAATACAGCAGCAGAAACTTCTAAGTTACCAAATAATAACTGCTGATGAGTAATGAATAATTTTTGATATGGTTTAGGTAGAGATAACTGCTGAATTAATTCTAAATATTCTCCATCAGTGCGACTAGGTAGATCGGAAATAATACCCCGGTCATTTAATCCTTGTAACATTGCCATATATAAACAACGACAAGCCTCTCGATAATTGCCTATTTCTTGGCATTTTTGTGATTTATTTAACCAAGCTGTTACTGATAATTCTAGTTGAGATTCTGCTCTAATTTCTGTTGTTAAGTTGATTTTATTACGGATACCATAAATATAAGAATTTAACAGTCTAATTATTTGTATAGCTACCCAGCTCAACAGAAAAGCAAAAAATAGCCAAGCCATCGCTTTAGCAATCATTAATATTATGGGATTATCCCACCAAGAAGGCAAATCTACCCCTGGTAATTTAGCTGCTGTTTGAGAAGTTTGAACTTCCCACCATTCGCCAAATTTTTGTTGTAACTTTTGGAATTGCCAACCTAAACTATCTTTTTCAAATGAATTTTCAGACATACTTAACTTTCATCTCGCTCTGGTAGAAAATTTGTAGAATTAGCCATAGGAATTTCAATAATAAATTCAGTATATTTTCCCGCTTGAGTTTCAACTTTAATACTGCCATGATGTTGTCCAACAATAATTTTATTAACTAGAGATAAACCCAAACCTACTCCTTCTCCAGAAGGTTTAGTAATGAAAAAAGGGTTGAAAATTTTATCTTTAATTTTTGAGTTTATTCCTATACCATTGTCATAGATATGGATTTCTACTTTTCCTCCTAAATTGTAGGTTTGTATAGATAAGGTGGGATTAAAATCTTGATTAGCAGCTTCCTGTAGTTCTAATTTAGTTTTGAGAGCATAGCAAGAATTATCAATTATGTTCATAAAAGCTTGAAATATATCAGAAAATGATAACTTAATTTTACTAATTGACTCATCGTAATTAGTCTTAATTGTCATTGGAACATTCTTTTTTTCCCACAGCTTCTTACAAGCCAACTGCAATGACTCATTTAGCATATTATGAAGATCGCTATATTGCCAGCTATTATGGTCAATTTGTGCGTGTCTTACCATACCTTTAATAATTTTTTCTGCCCTTTTAACATATTGGTAAATACTATCTGAATTTTGTTTAATATCATTAATAATTTCTTGAAATTATTCAACTTTTTCTGGCCCCATTTTATTACTTTCTAAAGCTAATTCCTCCATAAGTTCATCAACTAAATCTGTGGAAAGTTGAGCAAAATTTTGAATAAAATTAAGAGGATTACAAAGTTCGTGAGCAATACCTGAAGTTAAAGTACCTAAGTACGCAAGTTTTTCTTTAGCAATAATCTGCTTTTGAGCTGTTTGCAACTGTCGCAATGTTTCTTTAAGTTTTGCTTCTGCTGCTTTTCTTTGTCTAATTTATTCTACCAGGAGTAAATTTTTATTCTTTAATTTTTCAGTTAGTTGTCGCAGTTGTATATGTACTTTTACTATTGCTAAAACCTCATCTATTATGATTGGCTTAGTAACATAATCTACAGCTCCTAACTCAAACCCTTTAATTTTATCTTCTATATCTGATAAAGCAGTCATGAATCTCACAGGAATATCTCTAGTTTCTACATTTTATTTTAAGCGTTTACAGATGTCAAAGCCATCAATTATAGGCATTAAAACATTTAACAAAATAATATATGGACTACTTTATCTTGCTTGTTTAAAACAATTTTCACCATCAACAGATACTAATACCTTAAAGTTATAGCTCTCCAGAACAGTAATTGCTAATTTCAAATCGATTGGATTATCATCCACAATTAAAATAGTAGTATTTTTCTCCCGATAATCAATACAATTAGCGACTTGATCCATTTTATTTATACCTATTTTGCATTTGATAAATTTGGCGATTAATTTGATTAAATTATCAAACTATAGCAATATGATTTTAGTTGTGAGATGTTGGAGACTTTTAGGGAAAAGGAGACAGGGAACAGGAGATAGGGAAGAAGAAAAAACGAATATATCAGGACTTACGCACGGACACGCTTATCGAGTGAGGGCGCCATTCGGAGCTTTGCGGAACGCAAATGCCATTTGCTTCGCATAACTATCGTTAACGCCCCTACATATGGCGTTTTCAAGGTCAAGCATGCGTAAGTCCTGTATATGTGAATAAGATAACTGCTATATTCTATACTTTAAAGAAACACCTCAATTCTTGCATCTAACTCCTGATTCCTATATTAACGTAAGCATTTCCTGCGGAATGCTTACACATTAACTAATCTTTTGTACAAAATTACTAACAGCTTTAATAAACTCTTTTGTTGACTCATAAGGTAAAACATTTCGCCCTGATATTTGACAACCCTCTCCTTGAGGCAACAACTTTAAATAGCTATTAATTCTTTGCTCTGGCCCTTCAATTTGCTCGGTTTTACTAATAGTTGATGCTTGCTTTCCTACTAATACTAAAGTACGTTGATTAATCCGAGAAATATCTTGACTAAAGTCCTGTCTCCAAAACCCTGCTAAAAAAGAAAAAACAGCATATTGACTTTGGAGATTTTTTGCTCCTTTTTCTAAAGTATCTAACCATTCTTTATCTACTAGATATTCATCAGCAAATAATTGTTTTTTAGAAAAAAAATCTAAAAATTTTCGACTGCGTGCATAGCGATAAAAAACTTTACCAATAGGTGAATAAAAAAGATTCCATCTTAATTTTTGACTCACAAATGAATCAGCTTTTGTCATCAATTCCAACTGAGGCGGACCCGATAATATTAAACCATCAATTAAACTTGATTCTTGCTGTAGTTTGACCAGAGATACAGCCACAGGAAACAAAGCACCTTGTACAACTAAAATTACTGGTCTTTGTACAACCTTCTCTAAAAAATATTGTAATTGTTCAGCCCAGTCCATAGGATAGTAAGCCACAGATGGCATATCACTTTCACCACACCCTAATAAATCTGGACTATAGATAGGATTTAGTAAACTTTGCTCCTGCCATAAAGAACAAAATCGATGCCAGAAATTTTTAGATAAACCTACTCCAATAGGATGCAGTAATAGTAAAGGTATAGTAGAACAGTTTCCTTCTTTCTGAGGATAAAATTCGTAAACACAGCGGTATTTTTTCCAGGTATAAAATTCTTTCATCTGTCAGATAATGAAATATTTTTTGCATATATTCATAACATAAATATATAATAATTCTGACACATAAAGGATAATTTTGTCCAGGAATAAAACCATTGGTTATGAGCCTGTACAATGGAGGAAACATGACCTCAGGTAAACTTCGAGAATTTTTATCAGATATTGGTATTTCAATGTCAGCAGAATACCTATCAAATTTATTAATCAAAAATCAATCAGGTTTTGAAGTTGAATAGCTTCTAGATTCCTGAACAGAATCAGTATCAAAACTTACAGCGCTTTTCAAATTGATGAACCACATCTTCACAAGCAAAACCTTGTAGAGACCTTCCATGGAACGTCCTTACTGTGGTCTATCCAAATGAAAACCACTGTAACACAGTTCCTCTTTCTAACGGTGTCGGAACTTTTACTGAAATTTCGCTGGATTTTGATGCTAAAAAGGCATCTAAACTTGCTGAAAATAGATAAATTCTATATCCAAAACCAAAATCGGAACTTTATCACTTCAGTTGGCACTTCCTGACACCTCCTCTATCATTGCGCCAATTTCGGGAGAGGTCTAATCAGAAACGAAGAGATGGCGATTTGAAGTCCTTGCCAAATGATGATGGCGTTGACTAAAAAATGTCTAAGTACCGTTATGATCCCTCATGTGGCATTTGTCCACGAGCTACAATATTGACGGAAGTGATATGCCCATCTGAAGACAAAATATTGACGATTGCTTTTCCAACACTAGAAGGAGGCATTAAACGAATATCATCAGGATCGCTCCCAAAACCAAACGACTCTCTTATTTTAGCGATCCGACTCTTTACTATATTCTCATCATATAAACCCGTATCACACCCACCAGGGCGGATATTTGATACATAGATTTTTTCAGGAGCAAGTTCTAAAGAAATTGCATTGGCAAATCTACTTATTGCACCTTTTGCAGAATTATGGACTGAACCTGATACAAACGATCTTATTCCGCTCATTGAAGAGACAATACAAATACGGGTTTCAGCTTGCTTACGAAATCTTGGCAATAACGCTTGAAGCGTCATGTATGTGCTTTTCAATACAGATAATTCAGCATCAATAAACTCTTCCGAAACTTCATCAATTTTTAAATATGGATTATTGTCCCTGATTTTAACTGTACCAGCACCTAAACCAAGGGACTGTACCCAATAAAGAGGAATGTCATTTGAAACACTTGCAAGTTTGATTTCAGTTTCTTGTTTGTCTAAAAGATCAATAGTAGATATTTCGACTTTAGATCTCGGAATACTTCTCGTAATCCAATCTTTGACAATTTTCAAATTTTTTCCGGATCTAGCCACTAAATGTACTATAGCTCCAGCTTCGGCACATGAAAAAGCCGTACTGGCACCTAGATTTGCTTTATACTCATCACCATTATGTATAACTGGAGTATGGGAAGGTTCGTTGGTTACAATATCACGAAAAATATGCCTTACAGGTTTAATCCCTGCACCAGTAATTAATACTCTGATGTTTTCTAATTTCTGCATACATGTATTTCCTTTAGTTCACTAAACTCTAACTTGATCATGACTTACGCAGAACCACCATATCTAGTAGGGGCACTTTCCGCAAGGAAAGCATTCCGGAGGAAAGCGCCCCTACAGGTGGCGTATAAATTGATATTTTCGTAAGTCCTGGAAGCATTTCAACCACAGGATTTTGGTATAGACGAAATTACTGATTTTTCCCAAACACCAGGAGACATAATTCTTCTAGACCGCGATAATTTTACCGCTATCAACAGTGACTCAGGAAAAGGTTTCAGCATACCAGGTGAGTCATTGTCTACAACAGTAACAATGGTAACTTATTCTATAATCCTCTAATGGTAGTGCAACAGGTTTCAGTAGTGGTGTTCAATTTGCAACTTTAACAGGTAGTCCATTGTTAGAAGCAGAAGATTTCTCAATCAGAAATTAGCGATCGCTCTTTGGTAAGAGTCAGACATTAGATATCTCCAAAAATTATAGCGCTGCGTGCAGGCAACAGGCAACAGCTCCGGAAGGCAATAGGGGGAATAAAAAGCTTATAATATAAGACTTTTAGCTATTGGAAAATTCCTGCAATTTGTAAATATGCCAGCGCACATTGCTATAATACTTTTTCCAGTAACCTTTGTAGATACCTTCCATAGAAAGTCTCTATATTCTTTTTCAATATTTCAATAATGGGACTTAAAGATTTTATGGTCGAAAAATGGCTGAATGTTAAAATGCAAATTGCAACGATATTATTTATTTTATCGATCGTTATAGGAGTTTCCTGATATGTCTGACTTTTCTTCCCTAGACCTAAATCAACCTATAGAACAACCTTCCATCATAGACACCCTCCGTCAACCAATATGGATAGCACTCTTCACCTCTGTGGGCATCCATGCTATATTAGGAATTAACCTACCAAAATTATCCCTATTCTCTGAGAAAGCCAAATTACCACCAACAGTAGGATTAGTAGAATTAACACCAGAACAACTTGAACTCCTCCCTCAACCAGAAGAACCAGAAATTACATTCTCAACCATACCAACACCATCCAACCTTTCCCCTATTTCACCACCATCTCCCAGTGAACTACCTGTTGTCCCCAAATCATCATCCTCAGAATTACCAACAATACCTGTAGACCCTTCAGATTACAACTTACCAGAATTACCACCAGAAGATTCTACTACCTCATCCTCTTCTACCCGCTCAAGATCCACTCCTTCCGTCTCTAGGTTGCCCAGAAATCCATCCCCAAGCGAATTTTCCTACAATTATCCATCTATTATACCAGGTAGGTCGTCATTACCAACAACACCAATATCTCCACCCCCACTACCTAGTACAAATAGTCAACCAGCAGAGATATTTCGAGTTGACCCACAACAACAATCAAATCAAAATCAAATAGATGAATATCAACTCAGAAAAAATTTGAACTTGACAGATAAAGTCTATGACTCAGGTTTATCACGTCGTCCAACTCTAGAGATCGACCCTCAAGAGCAAACTTCTATAGTTGAAAACTCAACTGGGGATTCATACTCAGCTAATTTAAAATTGCCTCCACGACGTTACCAAGATAAAGTTGAAAATCAAATTGCTATTGCTCCAAATAAAAATGATACCGATACTCAAACTCAAACAGAGAAACAACCTATAGCAACGGTAACTTCTCAAACTCCTCCAACACCAGACCCTACAAAAAAAGGCAGACTGCTAGAAGCACCAATAGTTAGGCAATTACGAGAAGGAAAGACTATTCAGGATATAGCAGAAGAAACAAAACAACAACAAAAGGTAGCTGTTGTTACTCCCCCACCAACTGAAACTAATAAATCTCAACTAGAAATTGAGGTTCAGGAAACTCCTGCTTTTGCTCCAACTCCTAAACCATCTCCCACACCAAAAGAGTTTAAAGGTTCATTATTAGAACAATTTGAACAACAAAAGCAACAAAAAGTTACTGCGACTACTCCCGTCCCTCAATCATCTCCAACACCTGAAGAAAATGTAGCTGCTGCTACTGTCGAAGAAACAAAACCACCAACACCTGTAATAACACCTGCTGTTGAACCATCCCCACCAGTACAGCAGGAACCTGAACAATCTCCAACAGTACAGCAACAAGCAGAATTTCAAGGTTCACTGTTAGCAAAACTACAGCAACAAAAGCAAGAATATGCTGCTGTCACTGAAGAATCACAATCAACGGATATCGCTTTAGGTGCTGTGGGTGCTTATCTGCAGTGGGCAATAGAATTGGAATTAGAAGAAGATAATTTAACTGAACCTACAACTATTGCTGATGCTTATCCAGAAGCAGCTTGCGAGCAAAAGTTAGAAGGTAAAGCTACTGTGGGAGTATTAGTTAGTCCAGATGGCAGTATTACTAATGGACCAAAGTTATTACTAGAAAGTGGTCATTCAGTGCTAGATGAAGCAGCTATAGATGCAGTTAATAATCAATCATTTTCCAGTAGCGATCGCTCAAAACTTTATCAATATGAATTTAATTTTGATAGTTCTAACTGTAGTACAGCAAAGTCAACAGAAACAGAAGCGGAAAATACATCTGTTGGAGAAACATTACCAAATCAGGATGGGCAAGAGGAGGAAGGTATACCTATTGAAGTGATGCCACCAGAAGCTGAAACAGCACCAATAGAATAAGGATATAGTAATCTTATAGCAGTTTTCACCCTTAGTAGACCAGAGTAGGGAGTTCCATGGAACTCCCTACAAGGGTTTTTATTCTTAGGAGTGTGTTCTATCTTTCTGAAAACCGCCATAATATAATTTTAGGATAATTATAGCGCTGTGCGCAGGCAACAGCTCATCTGGCAACAGCTCCGGAAGGGGGAATAAAAAACCGATAATATAAGGCTTTTAGCTATTGGACAGTTCTTGTAATTTGTAAATATGCCAGCGTACATTGCTATACTTATAATAAAGTTTTTGTTTGTAGTTGGGCTTTAGCTCTTACAATACTTATGTATTAGGGATAGAGCAAAACTACGAAGCCCTATTATAACTATTATACCGTAAGCGTAGCTCCCCTGAAGGGGGCACATGATATAAAATACAGCGCTTTTCAAATTGATGAACCACATCTTCACAAACAAAACTTTGTAGGGACGTTCCATGGAACGTCCCTACTGTGGTCTAGCCAAATGAAAACCGCTGATCAACAAAAATATTTCTACCTCTAGGTAATATTCGGCCCTCTTTTCAAAACAAGAGAAAATTTTTTATTATCAAAAAACTATATACCTATAAAAAATGCTCATGTAAACTCAGTGCATTTTCATTTGATTTCTTTAATTTCTGGGTCTGGGTGAAAATTAAGTAAAAAATGTCAGAGCTAGACCAAATAGTTTAATTGTTGAACAATATTTGATCGGAAAATAATAGAACCTAAAAGGCTGACTAAAAAAGCTTTTGAATTGAATATAGCCATACCATAAAATAGCTCAAATACTATATATATATATATAGTTCAAAACGAGCACGGAGGGATTCGAACCCCCGACACCCAGAACCGGAATCTGGTGCTCTATCCACTGAGCTACGCGCCCTCATACTGATATTAACAATAGCATCTTAAGTCTCAAATTGGCAATAGGAAGAGCTATTATTTTTCTATGATATCATGTCCGTTTAATAGCGTGATAAAAACTTTCTTCTTCCCTCCTGACTCCTGACTCGGTTTTCCTGACTCCTTCATGGTTATTTATAAGTATTCAACCGGACATGATATGATTCCTATTTTTGTTGTTCTAACATTCAGCAACTATCAAATCTAGACTCGATCTGATAAACTGTACATTTTGTATCCGTAATATTTTGGTCGAGAATCTAATCTAACATGAAGCCAAGCGACTCCACCACCCGCCGTACTTACCCAAAGCGGGCGGTCTGAAATCTGTTGTTGCACAGTTTGTCCCACAATTCGCCACAATGACTGTTTTTGACCATCCGACGCACCGCGAATGAAGGCTGCTAGATGGGAATAAGCTGAAAACGCAGTTCCTCCCCAGGAGGGTTCTGAATCCCTAGGAGATGGAGCTACAAGTATTGCATCTTTGCCTAAATTTTCAAATACAACAATTCCATTGTTAAGATTGTCGGTTCTGAAATAATCACTAAATGTCCTTTTGTCTGGGTTGCGTGCTAACCCTGGAGAGTTCAGCAACACAAATTCAAATTGACGCTTTGAGGTATCTTTTGTAATGGATGGTGTTTCCCATCGATAGGCAGAAAAGGGAGACTTAGATAAAAGTGAAATGAAGAAAGAGCGAAAGTTTGACTCATACTGCCATAAGTTTAAAACCTCACTATATGGTATTGGTTGCCCATTTTGAGTCACTGTGTATTTATGAACACGACCATCATTCAAAATTTCATGGGTGGCATCAAACATTTTTATCGGAAGTATTTTCTAGAGTAATTCCCTAGAAAGTTCGGAACAAATTCTAGCTAGGGAATTTTGGCCACCAATGATTTAGGCGATCGCTTAAATAGCTCAATTGCTTTACAAATTAAAATATTTTCTTGATGGCCAATAAAGTTTTTAATTTGGAGTAGCGATCGCCAGTATAGCTTTCAAACAATCTTTATAATTCTATCACCTATTGCTGTTGTAGCAGTTCCTGTGCCCGCATCAGGAGTCGCTATAGACTGTCGCCCAAACGGCATACTTCCACTTCTTGTCCTTTTTTTGTAGTATTGTCGAGTTGATAATTAAGATGTGGTTTGTTGTCCGGTGTCATTTATCCCTGCAAGAGTGAACGACGGATAACCTGTTTCCCATTCTTCAAACCACTCTTCAAGGGAATGACCAAAATCCAGTCACAACGACAGCTCATCATGCAATGCCTTAATGGCAGAAGTCTGCACAGCTACAAGTTGAGCCGTGCCTAACAAATATCTAGGATGATTGCCGTAGGGTTAGTCAAGGCGATCGCTACTACTGTACCTCCAAACCTCAAAATTAGGTAGTTCCTTAGGATTATCGTCCCTTAACAATCCTTGCTGTAATTTTAGTTTTGCCTTACTCTCCTGCATCTTCTGATTTGAGCTGTAGAACGTCTCCAATCCGCTCCCCTGTTAACGGCAAATTTGCCAGATTAACTTATTGGCGTTGCTGAATGGTAATGATTTTTAGATTAAGTATCAACGCAAAACATAAGTTTTTCAATTTTACCTTCAGCTACTTACCATTACATTTCAGCAACGCCAAATTAAAAGCAAGCTTTTCATCCGTTTACTTAAAGTAGTATGGTAACTATTACTACTATGACTTATATAGCAATGAGCGCTGGCATCTTTACATGTTACATAGATATTTGCAATGTAATATAAAAGTAACTGTATGAGCTGTATTTTTCATAAATTAGGCGATCGCTAAACCTTAAAGTTTTAAGGATGTCTGTAATGGTATTGATAATTTACAGTTTATAGCTTGAAATTGTTTACCCAAACTTATCCAAAACGGTATTTTGAGCTTTGGAGCTACCTTCCTGCGCGTGCTGACGCAATGCTGCGCAAACACTGAAGACCACTGACCCCAGTCTGTAACTTATTTTCTCCACAGGTTTAAAATCCCTGGGAACTCCACCTAGTAATTCAAGTATAACAGAAGTTTTGCCATTTACCACTAAAAAATTTGAAAAAAAGTAGGGAAAGAGTATATTTAGGTAGGATTTGAGCTTCTGTTTTTACCCTAAAAATTTTATAATTTGCAGTATACTACTATTACATATATCTGAAAAAGAATCTGAAACCCTTATCCTGTATAGGTTAAAATCTAATTTCTGGAGATGTCTATTGGAAATAATATATCTATAAATAATACGTCTATAATTTCCGCTTCAGGCTTTTAATAAATTCTCTTGGTAAAGATCCTCTGCTCTTTTTTTTTCAGTAAGGAGTGTCTGATTTATATTTTTTCTTTTCTAGAGCGTGAACAGTATTCAATTAAACTATTGGTATAATAATTTCAAATTCAGTACCCTTGCCTGGTAAGGAATTTAGTTTAAGCTTTCCACCATGTTTTTCAGTAATAATTTGGTAACAAATAGCTAGACCCATACCTGTTCCTTTACCTACAGGTTTAGTGGTAAAAAAATTTTCAAAGATTCGATCTTGTATTTCTAGAGGAATACCTTGCCCATTATCAGTTATTCTAATAGTCAGCCAATCAGACTCTTTCCTAACTATGACTTCTGTGCTTATTTCAATTTGAGGTTGCCAATCACACAAGTCCAATTCAGCTAATTTTTCATTAAGTGCATCAATACTATTACTAATTAGATTCATAAATACTTGGCTAAGTTGACCAGAATAGCAACTAATCATTGGTAAATTTGTACAATAATTCTTAATAATTTTGATACCATTTTTAAGACGATTATTTAAAATAAGTAAACTACTATCTATACATTCATGGATATATGCTTGTTTCTTTTGAGACTCATCCATGTGAGAAAAATTGCGAAGACTATTCACAATTTTCAGAAGTTGTTCCGAACCCAATTTAATACCTTGAGTCGTCTCAGCTAATTCTTCCTGTAAAGAATCATAATCTATTTGTTCTTTAATTCGATTGATAATTGGAGATGGCTCTGATATTTGATCATAAGCAGATAAAAGCTTAGTAATTTCTTCTAAATAAGAAGTTAGAAATATTAAATTATTCCAAATACAGTTAACAGGATTTCTAATTTCATGGGCAACCCCGGCAACCATTCTTCCCAAGCTTGCCATTTTCTCCGTTTGAATAGCTTTTGCCTGAGTTTGTTTTTGTAGTAGATGATTCGTAAGTTCGTGAATATTTGACTGAGCGACTAATAACTGATGCACATCCAAAAGTCTATAAACATTAGCTTCTATTTCTACAACTATTGGGTCATATAATAACTCAGGCTGTCTGTGCAAAGATGTTTGTGCTGCTTCTACTATCAACGTATTACCAGGAAGAATAGATATATCTGTTTTGGAGACATGATATAAAGCTTCTATAGGTCGCTTGTAAAACATCTCTATACCATAGCGACTTCCCATTTTTTCAAAAAATAATCTTCGGGAAATCATACCAACTAATTTATCTTGCCGATCTCTCAAAATCACACCAGGCAGCAAAGGGTTGGCTTCAAACACAGTTGCAATATCTTTCCCAAGGTAGCTAGATGCAATTTGAAAGTCTTGCAGAGGTAGTTCCTGTATAGTTGACTCTAAAGATAAAAATTGACTTTTAACCTCTAAATTAGGCACAATAAATGAATCTGAATATGACTCATACAAAGCAAACATATTAAGGGAATTCCTAGTATTTTTGTATCAATAGATACTATTTATCAAAATATTCCTGATAGTTTGCTTGCACATCTGGAATATATTATCATGGCTATCTTTAACTTTTCTAGCACAATCCTCAGAAGATCATCAGAGCTGATAAAAATTGCTTAATTTTATTTCTTAATAGATTTGTTTGTTTTATCTAATATGTATAGATTATGTGGCCTATATCTTGGTCACAAATAAAAAAAGGTTTAATTATTTGGTGTTGCACAATAGATAATGATATTCTAGAATTTTATTGAGAGATGGATTGTCCTGATTGTCAAAGCCATAAAGTAGTGAAAAATGGTCATCGTCAGGGAAAACAGAGTTATCTGTGCCGTGACTGTGGCCGTCAATTTCGATCAAACCCCTGTCCTAACGGCTATAGTTCTGATATTAAAGAGCTTTGTATCAAAATGTCCCTTAACGGCATGGGATTGGGAGCCATTGAGAGAGTGACTGGTATTTCCCACAATACTGTGCTTAACTGGGTACGGCTTGCACCAAGCACATATTCGCTTTGGAGAACTATGAAATTCCTGAAACAGCTCACGCTTGATGAACTGCAAACTTTTGTTGGCTCAAAAAAAACCAAATTTGGGTCTGGACAGTCGTAAATAGCCAAATGCCAGGAATTCTCAAGTTTGTACGGGGGCGATAGCTCCGCCGTTACCTTCACAATATTATGGCAGATGATTCAAGGTTGGGCTTGTTTTCTTTATATTACTGACGGGTACAAGGTAAATCCAAGCTTAATCGAGGATTGTGATCAGCTGGTCAGCAAAACAGCAATGACGAGAGTAGAAGGAGAAAATTGCCGTTTAAGACACTACGCACGCTAGGTTACATCGCAAAACTTTATGCTACTCCAAGTCCATTGATATGTTGTGCAAATCAGTTCGCTTGCTGATCTATTATTTGAAACATCAGCAAATCCCTCAATTACCTTAATCATTCGTCACTGTGCAACGCCAATTATTTCATTGTACACTACTTGATAGATAATAATCTATATAGTTAGATACTATGATAAATTTATGACTGTAAATGTAGATAAATCAGTAATTATTCTTATAAAATTTAAGTAAGTAAATTGAGCAAAGTACTCAATATTTTTATCTATAACTAATACCAATTTTATGTGAGGTTGCACAGAATTACGTGTTAGGTATTGGGTGGCGCGGTGGCACAGAATTATGAAATTTATTAACTTGTATATCTTGATCTACAATCAACTCTGATTAAAACATTATTCTATGCAACTTCATATTAATTTGGTATAACTATAATATATAATTCTGTAACGATACCAGTTATTTTTTAATAAATTGGGATCAAAATTTAATAAATTGAATATATGTAAATATGCGTATGATTATAGTTAAGATATATTGATTCACTAAGCTTACCTACTTACTTAAGTATAAATACAAGTACTCACCCGTAAGAGTTGTCATAAATCCTAAACTTTCTAGATAAACAGTTTTAACATCTTTATCCACGCTGTCTTTTTCCAGAATATTTTTTATATAATCATCAAAGATGGCTGCTAGATAAAATCCTCTTAATTAGCTATAAATACTGTTTTTTTCCTTAAACTTAAATAACAGCAAAATTACTGTAGGACAAAAATATTCTAGTAATGAGTTTGGAAGTCTGCTCTATAGACAATAGGCTAAACATTAGCAAGGATTTTACTTATTTAATATTAAAATTAAACTATTTTGTTATCTAATATGGATTCAACATTGACTGCGTTACAAGAACTAATAGAAATAGTAGCAAAATTACGTTCTCCAGATGGGGGGTGTCCCTGGGATTTAGCTCAAACTTCAGAAACTTTAACTCCTTACATTATTGAAGAAGCTTATGAAGCAGTTGATGCAATAAAAAGCGGAGAGAAAGAAGCAGTAGTTGATGAATTAGGAGATTTATTATTACAGGTGGTTTTGCAAGCACAAATAGCTAGTGAAGCAAATGATTTTACCTTAGCTGAAGTCGCTCAAAATATTAATCAAAAAATGATTAGAAGACATCCTCATGTATTTGGAGATGTGAAAGTAAATAGTACAGAAGAAGTTAAGCAAAATTGGGAACAAATCAAAGCAGCAGAAAAAGGAGAAACTAATGATTTATTTAGTACAAAACTCAGTCGATACGCTCGACAGTTACCTCCACTTATGGCAGCAATGAAAATTTCTAAAAAAGCTGCTGCTCTTGGTTTTGAATGGGAAAATATTGAAGGAGTTTGGAGAAAATTTCACGAAGAAGTTGGGGAGTTTGAAGAAGCTTTACAATCTGAAGATCAGGAACATCAACAAGCAGAAATGGGAGATATTTTATTTGTTTTGGTGCAATTGGCCAGGTGGTATGATTTGAATCCAGAACAAGCTTTACAAGGAACTAATCATCGATTTTTGCAACGGTTTGCTTTAGTAGAAACAATGTGCAACCGTCCTCTTTCTGAGTATACTTTGGCGGAGTTTGAACAAATGTGGCAAAATGCAAAAGCACAATTAGCAAGGGAAAAAAAGAAGTATGTATAGCAGTTAGAAACTGGATGAAATACAAATTTATAGATGATTGGCTCTATCAGATTTTAGGTAATATTATGTCCGTTTAATAGCGTGATGAAAAACTTTCTTCTCTTCTTCCTGATTCTTCCCTCCTGACTCTTGACTCCTCGGTTATTATTTATAAGTATTTAATTGGACATGATATAAGTATCAAGAAACTTAAAATTATTCTTGAATCAAACTTAATTCCTATTATTGATTTTGTTGCACCAAATTAGCAAACTCAATCATCACTTTTTCATACTTTTCACCCGCCACTTCTAATAAATCAATATGACCAGCACCATCAACCCAAAAGGAAAGTTTAGGCTCATTAGCTGTGTTAAAAAGCTGTTTCCCCTGGGAAAAAGGAATCACTCGGTCAACATTTCCGTGGATTACCAAAACTGGGCAATTAACATTTTTTATCTTATCAATATTGCGAAACCTGTCAAAGGGATAAATAGGGATGCGCGTCACAACCCGAAACGCAGTTGTAAATGAACTTTCAACTACTAAACCAGCAACAGACTGCCGAGATGCCAAATCTACTGAAGGCCCTCCACCAACTGAACGTCCATAAACAATAATTTGGTTTGCAGGTATGCCCAACTGCTGGGTCAAGTATTGGTAAGCTGCATTAATATCTTGGTAAGCATTTTTAACTGAAGGATTTCCCTGACTTGTCCCATAACCCTGATAATCATAGGAGAATATACTAAACCCAATATCTCGCAAATCTCGCAACCTGGGCAAAATTTCTCCTAGGTCTTCAGCATTACCATGACTGTAGAGAATTGTATACTTTGCTTTGGGTAATGCTAAATAAACACCTGTAATTTGGACTGTATCACTAGACTGAAGCTTGACAAATTCCTGGTTTTCTTGATAGCTAGATGGACGAGGTAAAAAAATCAGCCGATCTGAGAAAAAGAAAGCCCACAAACCAACAAGGACATAGATAATTAGGGTAGATCTGATTATCCTCAGAACAGAAAATTTCCCTATAAGTAGTCCTATAATATTTTTCTTATCCATAAGAAAGAACTGGATATTTACCTATATTATTCTATACGGAATAATTTGTAACGCAGCTCTAGTGTTGAGCTGGCTAGCATTATTTGTACTATTGCGAGGAATATAAATGCAATTAGAATTTCCAGATGACCTCAAGTATCTCGAAACCCACGAGTATGTAAGAATGGATGGTGAAATTGCCACTATTGGTATTAGTGCCTATGCTATTGAGCAGTTGGGAGATATTGTATTTCTGGAGCTTCCAGAGGTGGGAGATCAAATAGAAAAAGAAGGATCGTGTGGCAGTGTTGAGTCTGTCAAAGCAGTTGAAGACTTGAATGCTCCTATTACTGGTACAGTAATAGACCGCAATGAAGAAATATTAGAAAGTCCAGAGCGGTTATCAGAAGAAGACCCATACATAGAGGGTTGGCTGATGAAGGTGCGCGTTAAAGACCCTGATGAACTAGAAGGAGATGATATTTATTCTGCTGAGGAGTATCGTGAAATGGTAGAAGGAGAGTAGGTAGTAACCAAAAATATTCTCAAATCTACAACAATAGCTTGACTAAGTTCATTATACACCTCCGAACAATAATGTAGAGATGTTCCATGGAATGTCTCTACAAAGGTTGCTTGAAAATGATGGAGGAGTCATTTCAGTTATCAGTTATCAGTTATCAGAAAAAATCAGGAAGAGGAGAAGAAAGTTTTTTTTCACGCTATTAAACGGAAATTATATCAGCCTTAAATGATGAAAATTTTTCAGCAGGGGTAGACTTTTTCTGGCTAAGTTATTTGAAATAGTATCTAGTTATATCAAATCCGTTTTATTGGACATAAAAAAAATTTCCAATCGTCATAACTATGCTCATCAAAGTGATTCTCTCTACTCCTGAACTCCTGACTCCTAAATACTTAACCATTCTATAACTGTTTAACCAGATTTGATATTAAATAAGTATTTTTCAGATTATTTACCTTATCTGCGTTTATTAATTTTTCTGCCTTATTTTCTCTAACTACGGAGGAGTGATAACTCAGGAGTCAGGAGGAAAAAATCAGGAATTAGGAGAAGAAGGATAAGAAAGTTTTTGATCACGCTATTAAACGGAAATTATATCAGCCTTAAATGATGAAAATTTTTCAGCAGGGTGTAGATTTTTTCTGATAACTGATAACTGAAATGACCTTATCTGTCTTTATTAACCTTTCTGCCTTATTTTCTTTGCTGAAGTTAGTGGTATTAATGTTATTTTATTCCTCATCATAAATTGTTTTTTGTGAATTTATCTGGTCAAGCATGGCTGATATTTTTTTTAGTTAATTTGGCTATCTTAATTCCCGGATTATGATAATTTGAAGGTGATCTGATATAATAGGAATATATAAAAAAAATATAGTCGGGGTAGTACAATGAAAAAATATATATGGTTTAGTTTAACTGTCATAATCGGCTTAATACCTATATCTGTAAAAGCAGAAACATGGAATGGGGAAAAAATTTCTCAGATGATTGGTGCTATGAGTTGGTGTACAAATAATGCTGCTAAAAATCCTTCGGAAGCATCTATTTATCAATCTGCTAGACGTGCTGGAACTATAGCACTTGAGAAGGCTATTATTAATGGAGATATAGATAGTAATGAAAGCCTGAAAATTTTAAAAAAATCAGAGACAGAGGGAAAGTATTTTGACCAAAAACTGAATCCAGAGTATTGTAAACAAATCTGGCAAACTGTTAATGAAAATCCTGTATTTTAAAATATTAAAATCTTTGTAAATTTTATTAGACTACAGCAACTGGATAAGAGCATGACAAAAAAACTTTCTTCTCAGCACTATGGTAAGCATTCAGCCATCAGTTATTACTTTTAATTTTAGATAAAAGCTTGATTAATTCTATTACTACAAAAGTTGGCTCCCTTGCCCTTAAAGTCTATATTAATTTAAACACTATCCTATATGAGAGAGTCTTGTTGCTGATAGCTGACAAGCTAATAGCTGTTTGCGCAGCATTCCACAGGAAATGCTTACGCACTATGCAAATAGGTCGCGGACATTCTTTTATTTTCTACTCCCTTTTTCTAACCGAATTCTGTGCAAACCACTCAAATTTATTGTCAAACGCCAAAGAATTTACTGCTATATCACCCAGAGCGATCGCTAAGGACATTGTTGATTAGAAATTTTTCCATCTGGCATAATTGTTTGACACAAAGTAGCAAATAACAACGTTGTTTTTTGATCTATTTTTGCACCACTAAGATTTGCATTAGTTAAGTTAGCTTGACTTAAATCTGCACCTCGCAAATCAGCATTATTTAATGTAGCAAAACTGAGATTTGCTTGATTTAAGTTAGCATTCCTAAGTTCAGCTCCCACTAATTTTGCATAACTTAAATCAGCTTCTATCAGAGTAGAATTTGTCAATTTTACATTAGTAAAGTTAATACCAATCAACTTAGCTTTTTCTAAATTAGCATTCATTAATTGAGCATTTTCTAGATTAACTCGATCTAGAGAAACTATTCGATTGCAATCTACATCTAATTGTCGGCATCGAATTAATTCTGTATCATACAAAAATTGTAATAATAATCCTTTGAGTATTTTATTATCTTCTAAACGAATTGATAAAGCTAATGTATTAGCCCTAATTAAATCTAAATAATCAAATTTATCCGTATCAGTATTATTAATATTTGGTCGGTCTACCAAAATTTCTCGTATTTCTTTCAGGTAGTTTTCCCATATTTGTTCGTGGAGGCGTTTATCAGCAATTTGTTCTTGAATTTGTTCTAAATCGTAAGTAATAAAACTGGCAATTAAACCGATAAAAACAGGCAAAAATATTTTCTCAAAAACTTCCCAAGGTTCTTTCTTAGCTATAGAGGATAAGAGGTTATTCAAGTAGATAACTGGATGAACTCTTTCTGGCTTCATTGTAATCGGGTTTAACTCTTTTTCCCGATAGATTGCAAAGACAAAAATAAAGAAAAATATGAAAGTAATTCCTATAGTATATCTGAACAAAGGCAAACTATTAATTTGTTCTAAAATAGATTCCCAATTAAAAAAATTTTCTCTTGAGTCATGCTGCCAAGTTTCAATTTGAGCATAATTAACAGTACGATCGAGTACTTGATTCTGGCGTAACTTAACTACACTAAATGATACTGATAAAATACTCAAAATTCCTAAGCCAGCAGCAATAAATTTTATTTTCATAGTCAAAAAAATACTATAGTAATCCTATTTTATTTGTGTATAAAAATCTTACTATTTTTAGGAAACAGGGAACAGGGAACAGGGAACAGGGAACAGGTAAGAGTTTCAGTTTTTTTATCTACTTTTTGATTTTTCACAACCAATTTAGGATTGCTATATTACAGCAATAGTATAAACTTTTACCGAATAATTAAGGTTTAAAGCCTCTTCTTTAAAGGAGAAAAAAGCGGTCGTTTTGCTCCGCAAATATGTTGCGTAGCATGACCTAGGAAAAAGCGCAGCTTCCCGTAGGGTGGGATGGCAAGGTCTCCTCGCCATATCCAATCGACCAAGAGAAGAAAAAATTTTCCCTACCGCGTCAATCCTCTCCTTAAAAAGAAGAGGTAATAATTAATAATTAATTGTTGAAAATATCTTCATACTGAAAAGTTTCGATTCCGTATTATTTCAGTTCCAATAATAAAAAATCAAATCAATTATCCCACAGAAATTATCAATTCTTTCCCCCTACTGCCTAACCCCTACTCCCTACTCCCTCTTTTCCGGAGATGCCTACTGATAATTGATAACTGAATTGACAATCCCAAAATTTGGCCTCTAAACAAAAAAAATTATTTTATCTCCCATGAAGTTATGAATTTTTGTTAAAACTTAATCAGAAGTTAACTCCAAGGAATATAAAAGTGGTAGTAATACACAAATCTAATACAAAGTCAACCGCTCAACTACAACACCAGAATAATGGCCAGAAATCTACTAACTTTTGCCCAAGGCATATTGGCCCTGCTTCTGACGCAATTCAAAAAATGTTGACAGTATTAAGTGTTTCCTCCCTAGATGACCTAATTGACAAAACAGTTCCACAAGTAATTCGATACCAAAAACCCCTAAATCTACCAAAATCTCTGAGCGAGACTGCTGCTCTTGCCCAAATCAAAGAAATAGCCTCCAAAAACCAAGTCTTTCGTTCCTTCATAGGAATGGGTTATTACGACTGCATCACCCCACCAGTTATCCTCCGCAATATCCTAGAAAACCCTGGTTGGTACACTGCTTACACTCCCTATCAAGCAGAAATAGCTCAAGGACGAATGGAAGCATTGCTGAATTTTCAAACCATGATTACAGACTTAACAGGTTTAGAAATAGCTAACGCTTCCCTACTCGACGAAGCTACAGCAGCAGCAGAAGCAATGAGCATGAGTTACGGTCTGTGCAAAACTAAAGCAGAAGCTTTCTTTGTTGACTCTAACTGTCATCCTCAGAATATTGAAGTTGTGAAAACTAGGGCACAACCATTGGGAATAGAAGTTATCGTTGGCGACTTTCGCACCTTCACCTTTGACAAACCAATATTCGGCGCACTCCTCCAATATCCTGCCACCGACGGCGCAATATATGACTACCGCAACTTTGTGGCAAGAGTTCACGAAATCGGAGGTTTAGTAACTGTTGCTGCTGACCTACTCAGTTTAACCTTGCTGACACCTCCTGGAGAATTTGGTGCTGATGTTGCTGTGGGTAACACTCAACGTTTTGGCGTTTCTCTGGGATACGGCGGTCCTCATGCTGCTTATTTTGCGACGAAAGAAGCTTATAAACGACAAACTCCAGGACGTATTGTCGGAGTTTCTCAAGATTCTAACGGCAAACCAGCGCTAAGGTTGGCATTGCAAACACGGGAACAACATATTCGCAGGGAGAAGGCAACGAGTAATATTTGTACTGCTCAAGTTTTGCTAGCGGTGATGGCAGGTATGTATGCGGTTTATCACGGTCCTGATGGTTTAAAGGAGATTGCGGAAAATATTCACAGTTTGACTGTTAAGTTGGCAACAGGTTTAAAACAGCTTGGTTATCAAGTTGGTGCAGAATCATTTTTTGATACTATTCGGATAACAGTGGGTGCTGAATCTCCTCTGAAAAGTGCAAAAGAAATTATTGATGCTGCTGTTTCAGCAGGTATTAATCTCCGGAGTCTCGACGATCAAACTTTCAGCATTTCCCTAGATGAAACCACAACTAATATAGATGTGCAAAATTTGTGGGAAATTTTTGCTGGTGGGAAAGCATTACCAGACGAAAACACTCCCCCCCTTACAAAGGGGGGTCAGGGGGGATCGCATTCCCGCACCAGCAGTTATTTAACTCACCCAGTATTTAACCGCTACCACTCAGAAACCGAACTATTACGTTACCTCCAACGTTTACAGGCAAAAGACTTATCCCTGACAACATCAATGATACCGTTGGGTTCCTGTACAATGAAACTCAACTCTACAGCAGAGATGATACCTGTAACCTGGCCGGAATTCGCCAAAATTCATCCTTTCGCCCCCACTTCCCAAACCAAAGGTTATCAAATAATGTTTGAACAACTAGAGGAATGGTTAGCAGAAATCACAGGTTTTAGCGCCATCTCTCTACAACCAAATGCAGGTTCCCAGGGAGAATATACAGGTTTATTAGTAATTCGCGAATATCACGCTCACCGAGGAGAAGCACATCGCAATATTTGTTTGATTCCTGAGTCTGCTCACGGTACAAACCCTGCTTCGGCAGTGATGAGTGGGTTGAAAGTTGTAGTCGTCAAATGCGATAAACAAGGAAATATAGATATTGCAGATCTAAAGGCGAAGACAGAAAAAAACAAAGATAACTTAGCTGCCATTATGGTTACTTATCCCTCAACTCACGGTGTATTTGAGGAAGAAATTTCTGAAATATGCGAAATTATCCACAGTAACGGCGGTCAAGTTTATATGGATGGAGCGAATATGAATGCTCAGGTAGGTTTATGTCGCCCCGCAGAAATAGGAGCAGATGTTTGTCATTTGAATTTGCACAAGACTTTTTGTATTCCTCACGGTGGCGGTGGTCCGGGAATGGGTCCCATAGGCGTTCAATCTCATTTAGCACAGTTTTTACCAGGTCATTCTGTGATTAATATTGGTGGAGAAAATTCTAGTGGAGCGGTATCTGCTGCACCTTGGGGTAGTGCCAGTATTCTGCCAATTTCTTGGATGTATATTGCCATGATGGGTGCAGATGGTTTGACTGAAGCAACCAAAGTAGCAATTTTGAATGCTAATTATATTGCTCAACGGTTGGAGAATTATTATCCAGTTTTGTATAAGGGTAAGCATGGGTTTATTGCTCACGAGTGCATTTTGGATTTGCGTCCGTTGAAAAAGTTGGCTGGTATTGAAGTGGAAGATATTGCCAAACGTTTGATGGATTATGGTTTTCACGCGCCGACTGTTTCTTGGCCTGTGGCGGGAACAATTATGGTGGAACCGACAGAGAGTGAGTCGAAGGAAGAGTTAGACCGTTTTTGTGATGCAATGATTTTGATTCGCCAGGAAATAGAAGAAATTGAAACTGGGAAAGCAGATAAACAGGATAATTTGTTGAAAAATGCACCTCATACCGCAGAGAGTTTGATGGTGGATGAGTGGAAACATGGTTATTCTCGACAACGTGCCGCTTATCCCGCACCTTGGACGCGGGAGCATAAGTTTTGGCCTGCTGTGGGAAGGGTTGATAATGCTTTTGGCGATCGTAATTTTGTGTGTTCCTGTTTGCCGATAGAAGCTTATAGTTAAAAGCGGTCAGCGGTCAGCTATCAGCTATCAGCCAAATTTGTAGGGTGCGTTAGACGGCGTAAATTTAGACTCTGAAAGAGATTTAGCAATCCGTCGTAACGCACCGCCTCTTTCATAATCAGGACTTACACACGGACACTAAATCCAGTGAGGGCGCAATTCGGAGCTTGGCGGAACGCCAATGCCATTTGCTTCGCATAACTATCGTTAACGCCCCTACATATGGCGTTTTAAAGATGAATTTGCGTAAGTCCTGATTATGTTCGGTGCGTTACGCTTCGCTAACACACCCTACCAGACTACTAGACTGTTGCCTGTTCCCTGTTCCCTGTTGCCTACCATCACCCGACTTTTTCAGCAAACCCTAAATATAGCAATCAAAACAAAGATTAGGAGACACTCCCCAAAAAATTAAAACCAATGTCTTACAGTAAATTCACTATAGAAGAGTTGCAAAAAACCTTTAATTTAACAATAGTTGAAACCGTGGGAAAGTTTAATGACTTGCCAGAAATTCCACCCAGTCAATTCTTACAAGAAGCACTGCAATATTACTTACCGTTAGCAGTCGCTATTGGTACAGAAAAAGCGCGTTCCGAGTTAATTATTGCGCCGATTTTATTTGCAATCAAAAAACAGTTAGACAATCAAATAAGCATTTTTTCGGGTGTAGAATTTAATATTGATATCGAACAGGGATTGAATGGTTTTTGTGACTTTATTATTAGCTGTTCCACTTTGCAACTTTTGATTGAAGCGCCAGTTGTTGCTGTGGTGGAAGCTAAAAACGATAATATCAAGTCGGGTTTGGCTCAATGTATGGCATAAATGGTCGCCGCCCAAGTTTTTAATCAAAGAGAAAATAATGAAATTCCTCTAATTTATGGGGTTGTTACTACTGGAACTACTTGGCAGTTTTTAGAGTTAGAATCTCAAACTATGACGGTTGATTTGGAAGAATATTCTGTTAAGAATTTACCGAAAATTTTAGGAATTTTAACTAATTTTGTAAGTTATTCGACCGTGAGTTAGTAGTAGTGGACTGTAGTAGACTGTTTCATATAAAATGATACAATAGGAAATCTACTAGAAAATGAAAAAAAGTAGATATTAGCAGTAAACGTAAAAGCGATCTCAACGTTGCAAAAGTAGGGGCAGGTTCCGCGTTAAATTAATGGTGTTATAAATTATCTGATGATCCCGCCCCCAAGGATATAATGCACTACAGAGTTTCTCCAAAAGTGACATCTTCATACAAACTATTAATGCTAGTCCGAAAGTCAATACTTGCCAGATGAATTTCACTGCCTTGAGTGTAAGTGTGCAATACCCAAAGACCTTCAGCATTGCGACGAAAGCATTCTAAACGTTGGCGTTTTTGGTTAATCAAAACGTATTCTTGCAAAGTTGGTAATTGCTGATAGTTGGCAAATTTGTCACCGCGATCGAATGCTTCAGTGCTTTCCGATAAAACTTCCACTATTAAACAAGGATATTTTTTATGATTTGGTAAAGCTTTATCTCTGGTGTCGCAAGTCACCATAACATCAGTATAGAAGAATGTATTGGTAGTTTCTATAAGAGCTTTCATGTCCGACATATAAACACGACAACCACTGCCTCGCAGATAATTTCTCAACAGTGCAAATAAGTTTCCAGCAATGGTGACATGAGCATCACTAGCACCTGCCATTGCGTATACTTGTCCATCAATATATTCGTGTTTGATAGAGCTGAGTTCTTCTCCTGTTAGATATTCTTCAGGAGGAATATAATTTGTGTTTTGGTTAGCAATCATGTTTTGGGAGATAGAGGTATTATATGATTGTATCATTAGCAATAACGAGAAACCAGAAACTAGCTTTCTCCAAATATGTCTCTACGGATGCGTAGGAAATATAATGTTAAAATCATGATATTTTTCATGATCAAAGCTATATTTTTTTATTTATGGAAGATTACCAAGCAGCTTTTTTAGAACGCTATTCTGATACAGAAATATTAGATAAATCAGGAATAAAAATTGGAGCTATGCACTTTGGAGGTGTCACTATTGAGTGTTTATTAAAAGCAATGATTTTTGCTACTTTACCAAACAGTGCAACTAGAGAATGGAAAACAGATAACAATAATCCAGGACATACTTTTACTAATCCAGGACATAGCTACACAGAAGCATTAAAACGACACAATAAACTTAAATCTAGAATTGATAAATTTCCTCAAGTACGAAAGTGGTTGGATGAAATTGAAAACCCAATGTGTCAACATTTTATAGATATACGTTATTTTGCTATTGAAGCTAATAATGTAAATTATAAAAACTGCTTCAACACATATCAAAAGCTTATAGGATGGCTACAAAAACAAGCTACTACACTTTAATAAATTAAAGGAACTAAAAATGCAAGAAAATTGGCAAGTATTACTAAAGCAAAATATTAAAAACCAATACGTTCAAAACTCTCAAGAATGGGTTGATGTAAATATTTCCACATCAGGTTTGCTCAATTTAACTTTAGTTAGCGATCGCTTTTTTGGTTTATCCATCCCTCATCGGAAAGAACAAATTTCTAACTTATTAAAATCTCAAGTGCCTCATTTATCTCCTGGGTTTCTTTCCTTATATACACCTAAAGAAGCTGAATCACTAAATATTTCACCTCCACAAATTTCTGAGACATTCTCATTAGTAACTTGGCAAGATTTAGCTATCCAAGCAGCAAACCCACAAAATCAACCTCAACTACCCCAGAAAGAACCCAGTATACCCAGAACAGTGACATTTTATTCTTTTAAAGGAGGAGTAGGTAGGACTACTGCATTAACTCATGTAGCCTCAATTTTAGCAATGCGAGGCCGTAAAGTTGTAGCTGTTGATTTAGATTTAGAAGCACCTGGGTTAAGTACAGCATTTAACCTTAAAGAGCAGCCAAAATATGGAATTGTTGATTATTTCTATGAACGTTCTTATTTACCAGAAGGAGTAGAACCCAATATTTTAATTACAGACATATTTAGTGAAGTAAGAATACCTAACGCTAAAGGGAGATTATTTGTTGTTCCTGCTGGATATCTTAGTCTTGATTATGTGTCTAAAGTTGACGATCTTCATGCCACAACTGTTATAGATGGAGACAAAAATCTTTGGTCTATTTTTAAGCAGGAAATTCAAGAACAATTAAAACCAGATATTCTCTTAATTGACTCAAGAACTGGCATTAATCAATGGGGTGCTTTATCATTAATTCAAGCTGCTGATAAAGCAATTATTTTTCTTTTTCCTAATGAACAAAATAAACAGGGAATAGAGCTACTACTAGAATCTCTTCAAAGTCTGAAAAATTTATCCATTAATTTTGTTTTTTCTCCTGTACCTGATGTAACAAAGGGTAGTTTAGATAAAGTCAAAGAAATTTGGAAGCTATTGATTGAAAAGATAAAAAATGGAACAGATGAAAACTATGATACTGATGAAGAGGATTCAAAGACAAGTAACGATCAACCAGAAAATGATGGATTATTAGTAGTTCCTTACCTTGTACCAGTTGCCTTTGCTGATAGCTATCCAATACCAGAAATGCAAGATTACTATAGTAAAATTGCTAATCTAATTGATGAAAAAAATGATGAAATTCAACGCAGTAGTGTTTTAAATATTGTTGAACAAAGATGGGAAATTATTGAAAGTCTAGATTTTCCTGAAGTAAATGCCGCCGATCCAAAGCAAGATTTAAGCTTATTATTTCAGCGCACTACCGATTTTGACAAATTTTTAGATGATACAACCTGCCTAATTAGAGGAAAAAAAGGAACAGGTAAAACTGCCTTATATTGGTTATTTTTAAAACATCAAGAAGTGGCTCAAAAATTAGCTCGTGGACGCTTAGATAATACCTTATTTTTATCAGGACACGGTAGATTTCAAGAAAGTCGCCCTACCCGTGAAGAATTTCAAATTATTCATATAAATTTGCAGGAAAAGAATGGAACATGGGAAGCTTTTTGGAGAGCTTATCTACTATTTAGATGTTATCAGGAAGAATTACTAAAATTTCCCAGAGGTAATAAAGGTAAAGGAGTAAAGTTTAGCGAGCTGAAAAAAATAATTAATAATTTACCAAAAGATATATGGCAGTCTGAATCAACTAAAGCTTTATTAGAATTATCTACTAACTCTCAACTCATACTTACAGTTAAAGATGCAGTAAATATTATTCTTAATCAAGAGGCAAAAGAAAAGTCTCAAAAATTATGGTTTCTTTACGATGATTTAGATGAAGATTTTTCGGAAGCAGGAGAATTAAGACAACAAGCATTAACTGGATTATTTCAATTAGTTCAGTCTTGTGATGCAAGTAGACTAACAGAAATTAGATTTAAAATTTTCTTGAGAGAAGATATTTGGAATCGTTTAAGTTTTGATAATAAAAGTCATTTTACTGGAAGGGATATTATTTTACAGTGGAATCAAATAGACTTTTTACGTTTAGCGCTTCGTCAAGCAATACAATCTCAAGATTTCAAAAATTTAGTTGACCAAGTTTCTCCTGTTGCTGTTGAAAGTATAGATATAGCGAATGAAGAAGAGCTTGATAAAGCATTAGAATTACTATGGGGAAGTCGTCGTCGAAGAGGAAAAGTATCTCGATGGGTTTATGAACGCTTAACAGACTCAAGTGGCACGACTTTTCCTCGAAGTTTAAGTCTATTACTTGAAGGAGCAAAAGAACAAGAATTAACTTTCAGAGGAAAATCATTAACTCAAATCCGTACAGAGCGTCTACTGCAAGGAAAATCTCTAGAATTTGGGTTAAAAGAAGCATCAAAAAAGCGATGTCAAGAAATTAAAGAGGAATATCCCTATCTAATTAATTTCTTTGATTCTCTTAAGGGAAAATTAGCTTTTTTAACAAAAGAAGAATTACAAGAAATATGGCAGAACTTACCAGAGAAAATTCTAGAAAATTTTGAAGAGTTTATTTCTTTGATGGGGGAAATAGGAATTATTGAATTTTGGGAAAAAGAAAAACGCTATAAATTTGCAGATATATATGTTTATGGCTTTGAAATAATTCGCCAAGGTACAGTATAGAAATTTCTATCTGCCAAATTTGCCTAAGTCTTATTAGTGAATTATCTCAATTTGTGCTGAGAAAATGAAAAAATAAAATCTCTATAATCTGGATTCAGAAAAGCATCAGAAAAGTGATGTGAAAAAATTCTAGAGGAATATCCCTATCTAATTAATTTTTTTGATTCCCTTCAGGGAAAACCAGCTTTTTTAATCAAAGAAGAATTACAAGAAATATGGCAGAATTTGCCAGAGAAAGTTCGAGAAAATTCTAGAAAATTTTGAAGAGTTTGTTTCTTTGATGAGGGAAATAGGAATTATTGAATTTCGGAAAAAAGAAGAACGCTTATTAGCACTCAGCTTTTAGCTGTTTCATAAATAATGAATATACACTCTCCCTTGTCAAGGTCAGTTTTTTCCAATACTTTGAATTCTCCTTAAATCTATTAATACTAATTCCTCCTCAAAAAGCAATAAATTAATAACTGATAGCTGAGTGCTGAATACTTACGGATTATCTCAATTTTTGCTGAAAAAAGGAAACTCATTACAAATATCCCACCGCTTACCATTATGAATTAATAAAGTTAACTGAGAAGCTGTAAATTCAAAGTCAAGCGATCGCTCCCGAAATTCTAACCAAGCTGCTCTAAAATTCTGTTTAGTTAAGTCTCGAAAAGCTACAGTAACATGAGGAGAAAAAGGTCGAGTTTTAGAAGCGGGATGCACAATTCCTAAAGTAGTTTCTGTAAATCCAATTAAGTCTTTTTGTATTTTTAAAAGTTCTGGAGTTTTGACAACATTAATATAGATAACACGAGGTGGAAAAGCAGCAAATCCAGATAAAGTAATGGGAAAAGCAGAGCAATTTTGAACAAAAGTCTCTAAAGACTCCTGCAAAAGAGCTAAATTTTCAGTCGGCCATTTAAAAGGAGGCTGTAAAGTAATATGAGGCACAGACTTTAAAGCATGACTGCTATTATATTCTCTAGCAAAATATTCCTTAATTTCAGTTACTTGGTTTTGAATATTTTCCGGTGGCACAAGAGCCACAAATAATAAACGTTTTGATAGGCCCATAAAATTCAAAATTTAAAAAATAAAATGCCTTGGTTTGCCAAAATAGAAAAAGGTATAGTCGAAAAAACCATATTTGACCAGTATGTACCAGCTCATAAAGCTTATGTCCAAGAATTAATTGCTAAAGGACATAAAGCTAAGACTGGTTACTGGAAAAACCATCAAGGAGGAATGTTACTATTCGAGGCCAAATCTATGGCAGAAGACCAAAAAATAGTGGCCGAAGACCCCCTCATCAAAAATAATTGTGTCACTTATGAAATTTATCAGTGGTGTATAGTTGCAGAATAAAAATTTGTGTTATAGTAGAAAACGATTCGGACCAGCGCGACTAGAACGCCTAAACCTTGTCAGGACCGGAAGGTAGCAGCAACACGGGATGCTTGTAGTAGGCGTTGACTCCGGGTCACCCAACTAAATGTCACGAGGGGTCTCCCGTTATACCCGTTAACCATAACGAGAGGGGAATAACAACCCGCAAAAAAACGAGTAGCGTTCTTTAGTTGACAAGGTAGCTTAAGCATTCTAAGTTCAGACAAGTTAGGAGTAGCGGCAATACGCACCTGACTGCTGAATCTAGACGACCAAAAATATGGGGTTCAACTGGTGAAGTCCTGGTAATTCCGTATTTGAGGTAAAATTCCCTGAAGGTTGATTAACTATTGTTGATTTGCTAATATTTATTCACATAAATTCATATACGTTGATATAGTTATACCGATATAGTTGCATAGATTGTGCTATAATCATGTGCAGACAGAGTAGTTTATGGTGCACGCACCAGGCCACTATGTAACCGCTATCCTGATAAGTTACCCCTAGCATGGTCAAGTAATTAAAACTTCTGCGAACGTCGATAACCAAGACGATGTAAGTGTTTAAAAAGCGTCTACAGGTTTTCTTGTAGACTTTGGGAGATACCCCCTCAGCAGGCTATCTTGCTGTGCATTGTTAACATTTGTTAGCAAAATCGTATCGGAAACCAGGTGAGTACAGAACTTTTAGTACAAGACAGCGGTGGGTCTCATCGTTGCTGCCTGTGGAGGCTTAGACATTAGTCAGCCAGGGAAGCAGGAATATCCATCCGTGAGGAGGAGAAACTTCCGCTATAATAGCGAGATTTAGCGGGAGATAACGTCACTTAACAGGAGCCAGGATATATTATGGATAATTTCGGAGGAATTATTCAAAGGGCGGTTTATCTAGGAGTGGGATTAGCCTCTTATGCAGGAGAGAAAGCTAACCAGAAATTGAATGAATTAAGAACAGAGACCCAAAAACTGGCAGATGAGATGGTTAAGCGTGGTGAAATGACTACGGAAGAGGGTCGTAAATTTGTCGAAGATATGATGAATAAAGCTATGCAAAAGCCAACGGTAGAATCATCTCCAGAAACAGGACCAAGGGAACCACGTCGTATAGAAATTCTTTCTGAGGATGACAGTTCATCAGAGTCAAACCAAGAAGTAGATAAAATGCGCCAAGAAGTGCATAAGCTACAGGATGAATTGCATCGGCTACAAAAAGATTAAATCTTAGGCCAAAATTAAGCTCTGCTCCAAGAGTTTAGACACCCTAGGTTTAAAGAGAAAAGCTCAAACAGATAATCATGGAAGACTGGTCAAAAAACTTGTTTGAAGTAATTGAAACTGCTGCATTAGAGGTAGAAAATTTCTTCAATGAAATGTCAGAAGAAATTTCTGAAGTATTTGATGAGTGGGGAAAGTTCTCGGAAGAGATTACTGAAGAAATACGTACTAACTTTATTGTAGAGATAGATGAGTATCTAAATGATTTAATAGATCCTATTATCGAAGTATACCTGGACTTAGATTTTGATGTGGGAGGGGAAGATATAGACTATTTTGTTGATCGTGTAGAACCAACAGTAGAAGAACATCCAGCTTGTAGGGGATGTAAGAATTATCATGGTCAAGTTTATGGCGGAAATTTATTAGTTTGTGGTATGCACCCTTATGGTGTAGAGGGAGAAACTTGTCCAGACTGGGAATCAGATAATAGTAATTTGAACTAAACCGAAGTAATAAATTTATTAGAATCAAAATTTTACGATTAATTTAGTTGTAAATTGGAACTATTTAGAAATCAGATTATTTTGACCATTCAGAGTTACTTTCTAAGCATTGAAAAACTAAAGAGACTTTACTCCTAAATGAAAGATCGAGGAAGTAGGATAGTCAAGTTATGAGTGAAGTAAATTCAGGGACTCTTTACATTGTTGGCACACCAATAGGCAATCTAGAAGATATAACATTTCGAGCAATTAAAACCCTACAAACAGTAGACTTAATAGCAGCAGAAGACACTCGCCACACCAACAAATTATTACAACATTTTGATATCCAAACTCCACAATTAAGTTACCATCAACATAACCAACAAAGTCGTATACCTGAATTAATCGAAAAATTACATCAAGGAAAAACAATTGCTCTAGTAACTGATGCAGGAATGCCAGGAATATCTGACCCTGGATATGAAATAGTAAAAGCTTGTGTTGGAGCAAATATATCCGTAGTACCAATACCAGGAGTAAGTGCAAGTATTACAGCATTAAGTGCTTCTGGACTACCTACCAATAAATTTATATTTATCGGTTTTTTACCAAGCAAAAGTAAACAACGTCAACAAGACTTAGAAATTTTACCAAATTTACAAGAAACCATAATTTTATATGAATCTCCTCATAAGCTAAAACAAACCTTGGAAGATTTAGCTAAAGTATTAGGTAAACAGAGAAAAATAGTCTTAGCTAGAGAATTAACAAAACTCTATGAAGAATTTTGGCGTGGTACAATTGGACAAGCAATTATTCATTATCAAACTAATAAACCAAGGGGAGAATTTACCCTGATTATTGCAGGAGCTGAACCAGATACACCAGTAATATCAGAAGATACTATTAAAGTAGAATTACAAAAACTTTTAGAACAAGGAATTTCGCGATCGCAAGCTAGTCGTCAACTGGCCCAAAAAACAAACCTATCCCGTCGCCAAATTTATCAAATAGCTCTAAAAATATAGTTAGGGTTTGCACTAAAAGTCTTTTAGTAGAGGCAGGAGACAGGAGGCAGGAGGCAGGAGACAGGAGGCAGGAGTAAGAATTGTAAGAATTATTTTTATGCCCAACCTTGCCTAAAATACTAACTTTTTGAGCGTTTTAGACGTGATACCAGGCACTGCAATTCGACCCCAAAAAGGCACTTGTTTTTTATATGTCAATGCTTTTAGATTTAATCAGCAAGCCCTAGTTATCAGCATTAAATATTAAGAAGATCAAAAAAAAATAGGAAGTCAATATCGAAAACAAGGTAAGATTGTATAACTTGAGTTCAACCTCAAGTTTACCAAAAAAAAATACACTCAAACATGAAAGTTTTCAAGGTACTGCAGGTTTCTGTAATTAAGATTACCGAGTCTCCGCTGAAGCTCTGTATTCAAGCAGAGGGACTGAGTGCAACTTCCGGATGGACAAATCCTCGTTTAGATAACTCAGCCGATCCTAATCCAGATGATTCTGTCCTAGAATTTAGTTTTGACGCTGATAAACCATCAGATGTTAGTCTTCCACGCTTAACGCCAATTATGGCTACTGTGGATTTTACACCGACTAATGGTGCAGATGCAGTAATTGTTTCAGCCCGTATTAATTCCATTACTGTTCATGCTGGTGAGTTTATCACACCTGGCCAGATAAGCTCTCAACCTACAACATTGGCGTATGGAGAAGAAGAGCCTCAAGCCACCACATTGGCAGTAGGAGAGGAACAACCAAGTACACGAGCATACGGAGAGGAAGGCCCTCAACCAACAACATATGCATATGGAGAAGAAGGTTCTCAACCAACAACATATGCATATGGAGAAGAAGAATCTCAAGCCACGACATTAGCAGTAGGAGAGGAACAACCTCCTCAACCAACAACATATGCATATGGAGAAGAAGAATCTCAAGCCACGACATTAGCAGTAGGAGAGGAACAACCTCCTCAACCAACAACATATGCATATGGAGAAGAAGAATCTCAAGCAACTACATTGGCAGTAGGAGAAGAACAACCTCCTCAAGCAACGACATTGGCATATGGAGAAGAAGGTTCTCAACCAACAACAAAGGCTGTAGGGGAAGAGGGACCAACGACAATGGCAGTTGGTGAAGAGAGTGGTCCTTTTGGTCGGTACTAATGATTAAATCAGGAGATGATGGGTGTTTGCTAGTTGCAGGTGGGAGGCTAGATCCGAATCTAACTCGACTAATTGAAATTGCTAAAAGTCAAGAGGTTCCTGTTTGCGAGGTATGTCATGGGCAAGAAGATAGTCCAGAGTTTTCATGGCATCTTACCCAGGGACAACCTACAATAAAAGACCTAGTTGTATCGGCAACTGGAGCGTTTATTCGGTATGACGTTTTTGGTAATTTGAGCACTCCCAAATCTGGAGCATCACAACGGGCGTCCGGTTGGTATCAAACTCTCTATGGTTGGTTACTCTCACAACCTAAGATCCGTTTGTTTAATCGTAACCATTTACCTGCGGTTGGCAATAAGCCAGCAATGCTAATTTTAGCCGAAGAGTTAGGGTTACTCATCCCTGATACTTTGATTACAAACGAAGCCGAGGAATTAGGCCAATACCCTGTGGGGAGTGCAATTGCGAAGCCAGTTGCAGGGGGTGATTTTTGTTATTCCCTAGAACAATTGCATTCCTCTATCCAATTTCGGAATGGTTGTGCAGCAATGCCAGCTATTGTACAAAATAAATTAGTCGCGCCAGAAATTCGGATATATATAGTAGGAAATTTTGCCTTTGCTTTTGAAATTCGTAGTCAGCATCTAGATTATCGGGTTCAACCAGATGCGGAAATCATTCCTCTTGCAACACTGCCAGATGAAGTGGAGTTATTACGAAAGTTCATGGCAAATTTAAGGATGGATTTTGGAGCCGCTGACTTCAAAACAGATCCAAAAACGAAGAAACTTGTATTTTTAGAACTGAATAGTTCACCGATGTTTGTTAGGTTCGATCAAGTGGTCAAGGGGTCTCTATGTGAGGCGATGATTGAGACCTTGATAGGATAGGGGCAAACTACAGAAGAAAAAAATGGACATAGTTAGAAATTTACTGTAATATTATCAGATTACATCTACATTATATGAGGAACGCGATCGCTTTTTGGTATAAAAAACTGTGAACTCAATAGACTCTTTCCTGAAACGCTTTGAACACTTTGGCGTTGAGCTTGGTCTGGAACGCATCTACCAACTCTTGGATAACTTAGGAAACCCTCATCAACAAGTACCCATTATTCACGTTGCGGGGACAAATGGTAAAGGTTCTGTCTGTGCTTACTTATCTTCGATCCTCACAGCAGCGGGATATAAAGTTGGACGTTACACTTCACCCCATTTAGTAGACTGGACAGAACGTATTTGCCTTAACGAACAACAAATTTCTCCGACTAAACTAGAAGAGTTATTGGAAGAAGTAGAAGCAGCTATTAATCCAGAAGAAGCTTCACCCACTCTGTTTGAAGTTATTACTGCAGCAGCTTGGTTATATTTTGCTCAACAAGAAGTAGATGTAGCAGTTGTAGAAGTAGGGTTGGGAGGAAGACTAGATGCCACAAATGTTTGTCAGCAACCAATGGTAACTGTGATTACTTCAATTAGTTGGGAACATTGGCAAAGGTTAGGTCCAACTTTGGCTGATATTGCTGGTGAAAAAGCAGGTATTCTCAAACCAGGATGTCCTGCTGTAATTGGGAAATTACCACCAGAGGCAGAAAAAGTAGTACAAAAGCGAATTAATGATTTGGAATGTCCCGCAGTTTGGGTAACACCTGCTGAATTATTAGAGGGGAGTAGGGAAAATGATTCTCTACCAATAGCTAATTATCAAGGTATTGAATATCCACTCCCATTACTTGGAGATGTACAGTTAATAAATTCAGCGATCGCTATTGCGACAATTCATATCCTGGAAAAACAGGGTTGGCAGATTTTTCCAGCAGCAATTAAAGAAGGAATAGCTAATACTAAATGGCCTGGGCGTTTGCAATGGACAAAATGGCAAGACAGTAAATTATTGATTGATGGTGCTCATAATACTGCTGCTGCCCAAGTATTGGGTAGATATGTCAGGACACTTAATTACCAATCTATCAGTTGGGTTATGGGTATGCTCTCAACTAAAGAACATTCAGAAATTTTTCGCGCTTTGATTAGACCGGGCGATCGCTTGTACCTAGTCCCTGTGCCAGACCATAGTTCGGCTGATACGGGTCAGCTTACTACTATAGCTAAGAATATTTGCACAAAATTAGCATTCTGTCAAGCTTACCCCAATTTAACAACTGCCATGGGAAAGGCTGTGGCTGAAAGTGAAAATCTGATTGTTTTATGTGGTTCTCTGTATTTATTAGGACACTTTCTAGCAACTAGCCGGAACTAAAGACCCTACTACTGAAATTTCTGTTTTTGTGTTTGTTAAAGACAGATATTTATGAAAAATTGCCTCAATTTTTTCTGGGTTTATTGGTTTATTCATAAATTCAGAACACCCTACAAACTGAGCACGAACCCGGTCGATTATACTATCTCTCCCAGTGAAAATTACTATAGGAGTATTTTTTAAATGAGGCACTCTACGAAGTTGGCTACAAATTTCATAGCCATTAGCAATAGGCATTTCTATGTCTAAAAATACTAAATCTGGTTGTATTTCTATGAGACTAGACACAGCTAATGTAGACTTTTGAATTCCTATAAATTTATAGCCTCTTTTTGTAATAATTTTCCCCATAATTTGACTAATTATGGGGCAATCATCAATACAAACTACTAATTTTTTCTGGCTCTTTATAATAGTTTCTGGTAATAATGAATTTTGTGTTTGAATCTCTTTTGCTTGACTCTTTACTACATCAATTTTCACTACATATAATGCAGGTATATCAGGCACATCAGTCAATTGAATTATTTCTTGACTCACATAATTCATCAAGATTTTAGTCAGACTTAATAAATTCTGCTTTAAGTAAAAAGCCAAATCTCGCAATGTCAGTTGTTTACTAATTAATGCCTGAAATTTTTGGTAAATTAGAGTAGATGTGTGTTGTTTTAGAGTTTCAGGTTTGTTCAATAGAGGTGATAAATTGGGAGAGTAGTTGTGTAAATTTGCCTCACACCAACCTTGCCATATTGGTTTAACTTTTTCAAAAGCTTCATAGATACTCAAACGAAAAATTGGTTGTTTCATTTCCGCTTGTAGATGACAAGTGAGAGAAGTAATTTGTAAATTATCTAAATTATCTTGCTGAATTAAATCAAACAATACTTCTATCAGAGTGTTGTTAATTATATTTATAGCTTGTGAAAGTGATATTTTTTCTTGTTTAAGTAGATTATTAACTATGTAATATTGCCTGCTTTCACAAACATCATGGGTATAGAAACTTAGAGTTTCCAGAGAAATAGAAGGGCAAAATTGAGTTAAATTTCTACGCTATCTTCGTCAAGCGCTATTACCACCTGTTGCCCAAGTTAGACATCCTCGATGAAAATATAATTGCCACTGTTGTTCTTCTGTATTCTGAAGTTCTAACTTACCACTAAATTGTTTAGGTATCAGACGGATTAAATGTTTAAAAAATATCGCTGTAGTTTGTTTTGTTTTAGTAATCATTTTAATGCTCCATCAATGCAGTCCTGATTGGCGATATTCTTAAGATTATACTTCTAAAAAGATTAACATCCGTCATTTTACTGAATCTTAATTAAAATTTTATTCAGATTATCGCTATGGTACTAAGGAAATTTAGGAAAAAATTAATTGTTGACCAGAAGATAATCGTTTTTGATGATGGTTTTCTTCAGAAGAGAAACTTGAGCCGTTGCTAATCTTTTCCCCTGTGCAGAACCAGGGTAAGCTCATCTAAAAGAGGGTTGACATAAAGTATTGATAATAGTCATCATGTAATTGTTGTTTATAGCAGCTTGCTTCATTTTTTGACGAAGACTGCGTTTAAATATAGCAATGTGCGCTGGCATATTTACACATTATTTTTGTAGACCTGTTCTAGACTGCACTTTGAGCTGGACATTGTAAATACCTGAGCGCACATTGCTATATTTTCTCTTGATGGAGAACATCAAGTACCAATCGTCTCAGAAGAGTGAAGTTGTGTAGACTATGCTTCGATTTAATACGACATTAATATTCAGAAAAAGTGACATCAACTGTTCAATTAAGATTGTTTTAATTGACAACTTCTTATGAATTTTAAGATTTATTTGACCTTTAAGTTTTTTTTTCATGTTGGCTTTAGTCTTAGCTTAGTAGGACTTACTGCTTGCCAAACATTATCAGATCCCAAAGAAGGAATTACTCACCAAACAATTAGACTAGGTTCTATCCTCGCTTTAGAAGGACAAGAAGAGATTTTAGGCAATAGGATGAAATCTGGTTTAAAAGCTGCACTTGATAACCAATTAGTACAGGCAAAAAAAATTAAGTTAATCTTTGAAAATGATTATTATGAACCTTCAGTTGCTCACAAAAAAACACAACAGTTAATTCAATCTGGTATTTTTTTAATGATTGGAAATGTTGGTACACCGACCGCAAAACAAACATTGCCAATTTTAAAGAAAAATAATATTCCTGCCATTGGTTTTTATACTGGTTCTGAACTTTTGCGATCGCCATCTCAACTAATTATTAATTATCGTGCGAGTTATGCACAGGAAATAGAAGCTGTAGTTAAAATGGCTTTAAATGCTGGGGTAAAACCCTATGAAATCTGTGCTTATGTTCAAGATGACAGCTATGGTATATCGGGATTAAAAGGAGTCAGACACGCTTTAGTAAAAGCACAGGTTGAAGAGAATATATTACGTCCCTATGACCAAGTTTTAGAGTATAAAGAAAAGGGAAATGAAGACAATCCTTTCCTTAGCCCCGTAGGATTTTATCCCCGTAATACTCCCTATGTAAAAGAAGGTTATAACTCATTAAAAAAGTGGGAAAAAAACACAGGAAGAAACTGTAGATTAGTCGTTACAGCAGGAACTTCTACTAATATCGCACGATTTATTAAGTTAGCTCAAGAGAAAAGAGAGGATTGGGTTATTTCCTCCCTATCATTTGCTCATGCAGAAGAATTACAGTTCGACTTAGAAGAATACGGTATCAAAGACAAAGTGATTCTCACAGAAGTTGTTCCCTCATTAAACTCCGATCTACCTATTGTTCAAGAAGCAAAATATCAGCTAAAAAACGAGTTTGATCGTGTATCTTTAGAAGGATATATTGTAGGAAAAATGACTTTAAAAATTCTCCAAACAATACCAGGAGAAATCAATCGTGATAGTTTTTTAAAGCAGGTTACTATTTCCCAATTTGATCTAGGTGGTGTTTCAATTGATTTTACTCAAGGCAGAACTCAGTCCTCTGACCTAGTTTTAATAAATGTTTTGACTCCTCAAGGATTTAAACATTTAAAGCCAGATAAATTAAGGGATATATTTCAATAATTATTGATTCTTATTGGTTTATTTATCGGAAAAATAACTAATGGATAAAAAAGAAAAAAATTTACTAGCAGAAATGAGTAATCCTGAGTCTCTCAATTCTGAAAAATCTAAAAGCAGTCCTGAAAAGGCTAGATTAAAAGAACCTAAACTATTGAAGCCCATTTCTATTGTAGACACAAAAATTTCTGATTTTGTTGAATGGCTGCAAGATGTGTCTTTATTTAAGTTAACGGTTATTTTAAGTGAGAGCGCACTGTTGTTTGCCGTGGTGTCTTATGTAATTACCATACCTAATCGAAAAACACAGGAGATACAAGAAGCTCGAAAGGTTCTGCGTGAAGAATCTGGCCATGAATATAGTGATGGACGGATTGCTGCCCTGAAAGTTTTAAATAATAAAAGTTGCCAAGGTAATCCAGGACTAAAAGCACCTAAAGCAAAAATGCCTAATCTTACCCTTAATCCTTGCCAATCTTTATCTTTCAGTCAGGGTTCACAGAAAGTTAATAAATATTCAATGGATCTCTCCCATTCAAATTTAGAAGAAGCTGATCTCTCAGGTGCAAGTCTTGTCGGAGTTAATTTACGAGGGAGTAATCTCCAGGGTGCAAATTTGGCCAAGGCTAATTTAAAAGGTGCGGATCTAACGGGTGCCCAATTACAGGGTGCGAATTTAGCACGAGCCAACTTAAAGAAAGCCATACTCCAAGATAGTAATTTAGATAATAGTAATTTGTATGGAGCTAACCTTCAGGCAGCCAATTTCTCCGAAGCTAGTCTAGTCAAGATTAGAGCCTTATGGGCTAATTCCCGTGATGCTATTTTTCATCGAGCCAACTTACAATCAGCGAATTTTAATCGAGCAGATTTAAGGGGGGCTGATTTTTATAAAGCTAATCTAGAGAATGCCACCTTGCGTTTTGCCGATTTAAGTAGCATGACTAACGCCACACGAGCGCAATTAAAACCCACTAATCTGCGAGAAACCGAATTAAAAGGGGCCGATTTGTGGGGAGCAAAAATTTGGTCAAAATTTCAAATTAAACGGGCTAAAAATTGGCAGGAAACTACTAAGATGCCTAATTGGGAGCAGATGGAACAAGAACGATTACCTCGTTTACGGATAGCTTTGCTCAAACCAGAAACTTCTCAAAGTCTTTCCGATGCCTATGAATTGGGGATGCGTCGTGCAGCTAACCGTCGTGTGGAAATTTGGGGTATTCCTCATTCCAGTGGTGTGGAGAACGAAGCCAAAATAATTAAGCAGTTGATCGATGATGGTATGGATGGGATTATCTTAACACCTGAAGATCCCGTTGACTCACTTCCTGCGCTGAAAAAGGCTAGCGATGCTGGAGTGGCTATTATCACTGTAGATTTCTGCTTCGATTTTATCAAAGCAGAAGATTTAGCCATTGCTTGCTTTAATACAAATAGTTTCCAAATGGGCTATGATTCAGGCCAATACATAGCACAATGGACTCAAAAGAATTTACTGCCCAATTCCTCCTCAAGACAATCGGTTCAAATTGCCTTGGTTGATGGTGCTGTCTACGATCGCTACTACCCCTATCTTCAAGGGGTATCAAAAGCGATAAATGAATCGAATGTCTCGTTTGAAATTGTTGACTCCGTTAGCGTTACTTCTACCAGGGATATTATAAAGGTTAAAAAACTACTTAAAAATAATCCTAATGTTCAGATACTTTGGGGAGGGTCAAATCTAGCAACGGAGACTGCACTTACAGCAGTGACAGAATCTGGTTTGAATAACAAAGTTAAGGTTTTTGGGGTTTTAGACCTGTCGAAAGAGAAAGCAGAAATGTTACTAGATGCCAATAGTCCTTTAGAGTTGATTATCGATCAGTCCGGTCTTCAGATTGGTTCTGATGCTGTTAAAAAAACAATTTCTGTCTTGAGAAAAAAAAGGTCAGGAGCAGATTATCGGGTTTACCCCGTTAAGCATCGTCTATTAACTCAAGATGACCCAGACACTGTACGTGATTTTCTCAAGGAATATGGCTGGTTCTAACGGTAGTCTCACAAAAGGGCGTTGGTAAATCAAGAGATGAAACTTTAAGAGTAATCTGTTTCTGATACCTTTAAATAGGGTTTGCTGAAAAAGTCCTGTGAGCGAGGGTAGGAGTCAGGAGTCAGGAGTCAGGAGTCAGGAGTCAGGAGTCAGGAGAAATGGGAATGAGCGAGGAGGTAGGAGTAAGAATTGTCCCTTAATTTTTCTGCCATAGTCAGCCCAAAATACTAGCTTTTTGAGCGTTTTCAACTGAAACAAGCGCACTTTTTTCGACCCTCAAAAGGCTAAAACCTTTATATATAAATACTTTGATAATTAATCAGCAAGTCCTAAATATTTTACCAGAGTCAGTGATGGGTATTACCCCTAGTAGAAAATCATCTTGCTAATTACCAATGCCCTTTTTTCCTGTCTCCTGACTCCTGTCTCCTGACTCCTCCCTAATTATTTATAAATGTTTAACCGGACATAATATTACTACTTTAAGAATTCCCAATTTTAAACCTGAAAAACTATAAATTATCCCACTCAGACGCCGCATCAGCTATGGCCTGATCAACAGTTTTCTCTGCCAACATAGCCGCCTGTAAATTTTGAGAAATAATCTGTTTCAACTCATTCAAATTTTTAACTTGTGGAAGTAAAACTTCTGCTTTCAGCATTTGATTAGCACTAATAATTCGAGCTTTATCTTGAGTAGAAGCATTAGAAGGAAGATTTTGAAAATAATTATTCTCTAAAGTCTGAGTTATAGAAGGTAGAACATTAGTTTCTTGAGTAAAAGCAGTTTGATTTTGATTATTAGTGATAAACAAAGCAAATTTCAGCGCTTGGTCTGGTAGTTTAGTATTACTAGAAATAGCTAAATTCATTAACATCATACTCTTTTTACCAGTTTCACCCGTAATTTGAGATACAGGTTCTGATGCTTGTCCAATATCCGGTGTATTTTCAGATATTGCCTCGATCGCTTCTGAACCAGAAAACAACATAGCTATTTCTCCAGCTTGATATAAATCTATACCAGCTTGAATCCCTTTTGTCAATACTTCCTTTGGTAATAGCCCATCTTGATATAAATCAACCCAATACTTGAATACTGTCTGACCAGTTGGAGTATTAAAAGCAGCCTTTCCATCAACATCTATCAGTGTCACTCCCATCTTGCCAAAAGACTCTAATACCTCTGAAAATTCTTCTGGTAGAAAAGAAATAAAAAATGCGTACTTATCAGTTTTTTCTTTAATCTGTTTAGCCACCTCTGCTAACTCTGAATAATTTTTGGGAGGTTGCTCTAGTCCTGCTTGTTGAAATAGCTGAGAATTATAAATAGTTATATTTGTTGTGGCATACCAGGGGATACCAAAACTTTTATCATTAATCTGACTAGCTTGCCAAAGATTAGATAAATATTCATTCTTAACCGAATCTGATAAAATAGTATCCAAATTTAACCAAGTATTAGGTTCAGTCAATAAATGTGCAAAACTTGAATTAAGATTAACAACATCTGGAAGAGTTTCTGTCAAAATAGCACTCTCAATTTTGCTTTCCATCTCCGACCAAGGTACATCAACCCATCGCACCGATAAACCTGGATTATCTGCTTCAAAATCAGCAATCAACTGATTAAAATAATTTGTAAATTGAGGTTGAAGCTGTATCGTCCAAAACTTAATTTCTTGAGTATTTAAGTTAGGAGAGAGAGTGGTGCAACTAATCAAAAATGTTAAGATTAGTCCGAAGATAGCAAATAGTCTAAAACGTTGCCATTTAACAATGTAAAACATTTGATGAAATCTATAAAAGTATCTGAAATATAGTTATTTGATTGAAGTTATGATAATTTTTGCACCTTCCATTATCAAGGAAAAATAAAATTATATAATAATTCTAAATTACTATATTTTTGTCTATTTATAGTAGAGGTTTTATCAATATATAAAATTTAACTTTGAAAGGTGATTCAGGAATTAATTTTGGGGGAAAACAGTTAATAGCTTATAGCAGTTTTCATTAACATAGAATACAGAGATTTTGGCTTAAAGGCAGAAGGCAGAGGGCAGAAGGCAGAAGCAATGCAAGTCTACCTTTGTGAACACCGCTATAAATTGAGAATAGTAAAAAATTATAAGATTAGTTTTTAGTAACTGAATCTAAATAATTTGCTCGTAAAAAAACATTGTTTTACATTAAATTTAAGCTGTAAAATGATACTTTTTAAAATCACTTAACTCTCTATAAAATATAAGCAATCTAGTTTTAATTCGGAAAAATATAAGCAAAATTAATTATATAATTTTATGGTAGACTAAATAGCTTATACAAAATTAAACTGAAGTTGCATAGAATAATATTTTAATCAGAACTGACTGTAGAGCGAGACAGAAAAGTTAATAAATTTCATAATTCTGTGTCGCCTCACGTAAAATTGGTATTATACCTAACGCCCAAAAATGAACACCTAATCCTAATCCTGTGTCGCCTCAGATAAAATTGGTATTAGACAAATATTGATTGTCTATTAACAAGTCCATCATTGACTCTTCACTATTGAGTTATAAGTTCACTGTTTCTCACTCCAATAGACAATTTTTTTGCTAATTAAACGGATTTAATATTAATTGTTTGGAGTAGATTAGAATCAAGAGTATCGCGGACTTCTTTGAGCACAGAATTGGCAAATACAGTTTCAATACTGAACCACTTTTACCAATCGCTGATAACTGCTCACTTTTTTTAACTATATTTGGTTTTCCCTTGGCCATAATTGGGAGATACAGTTGAAATGCCGAAACACTTTTACCGATTACTGATAACTGATTCAAAGCATTTTTCAGAAATTAATGCTATTCTTGGAAAATGGAAAAAATCAGCATAACAAAAGTTATTAAATACTAAACACTAACTCTTGGAAAACAAAAAATCATAGTTAAGACTTTTGGTAGTTAGTATGAGTATTTTAATAGAAATCTGATAATAAACACAACTAACTATACCTTAATACTTAATTAACTTATAGATAGTATTGCCAAGATTATCATCATCAATTTATCAATAGTTTTTAACATTGTATTTCCAACCCTCACGTTTATTTGAAAAATTAGTGTGTACATTTTTGGTAAATCAAAATCCCCATCATACACCAGAATTTCGCAGTTCCTCTGCAAGAGGCGAACTGATTCAAAACTGCCATAATTTCTAGGTCTAGTCATGGCAAATTTAGAAAAACATATTTGTATTAAATTAAAATCAGGAGAACTATGGTTAATTACTTAAAAAAATTGTTAAAAAAAAAGCAACCAGGAATAGGAGTAGAGATAGGTCCAGAAAGAATTAATATTGCTGAAATCCGTAAACAAGGAGAGCAATTAAAGTTAGTAACCCTTGCCACAGCAGAAGTACCAGAAGATGTATTTTTAGAAGGTCAAATAGTTGATCCCCCTACAGTATCAGAGCTAATAGAGTCAGCTATAGAAGAAAACAATATAAAAACCAGAAGAGTAGCAACAGCAATTCCAGGCAGAGAAGCAGTAACTCGTGTAATACCTGTACCAGCAGAATTAAACGACCAAGAATTGCAAGATTATATGAATCAAGAAGCAGGTTTATACTTACCATTTCCCAGAGAAGAAGCAGATGTAGACTACCAAAAATTAGGAATAATAGTAGACCCAAATGATGATTTAGAAAAAGTACAAGTAGCCTTAGTAGCAACTAGAAAAGAAGTAACAGATAGCTACATAGAAGTATTCACCCAAGCAGGATTAGCAATAGACGTTTTAGAAGTAAGTAACTTTGCCTTAATCCGAACAGTAAAAGATATACTTCAACAATATGGACCCCAAGAAGCAACAGTAATAGCAGATTTAGAATTTGACAGTACTGAACTTGCTATCGTAGTAGATGGAATACCTCAATTTAACCGGACAATTCCCATTGGTACTTATCAAATGCAATCTTCCTTAAACGAAGCAATGAACTTACCTCCGACCAGAGATACTACCGAACTACTGGGAATGACCGTTCCAGTATTAGATACAATGGGAGTCACAGGCAACGAACCCAACCCTGGAACCAATGCCTTACTAAAAGTATTAGCAGAATTAGGGGATGAACTGCGACGCTCAATAGATTTCTATCTCAATCAATTTGAAGATTTGGAGGTGGCACAATTATTATTAACAGGATCGGGTGCAGCAATAGGACAAATAGATGACTTTTTTATGCAACGTTTAAGTTTACCCGCATCTAAAGTCGATCCAATAGAAACTTTAGCCCTAGAAATAGAACAAGAAATTCCACCAGAACAACGTTCAAGTCTAGGAGTCGTATTAGGTTTAGGATTAAGAGAGGTTTAAATTAATTATGTATGGCTTAGATATAAATTTTCTTAACGATCGCCCAGAATATAAAAAAGATATTCCCAAACCAGTAAGTGGTGGTGGACTATCACTAGAAGACCCCAGACCAATTCTGATTGGGGCAGCAGTAGCAGTAGCAGTTAATGGTCTAGTTGCAGGTGGATGGTTCTATCTCAATCGAGTAAACACCAAATTACAGGCAGACCTAGACAAATTAAATGCCGAATTGAGCAAACTAAACACTCAAATTAAAGATATAGAAGCAATCAAAGAAAAAACTAAGACATTTAAAGCAGAGGCAAAAGCCTTAGCAACAGTTTTCGACCAAATTAAACCATGGTCAGCTTTATTGGGAGAATTTGGCACCCTCATACCTAACGGGGTCAAAATAGCTAGTATAGAACAAAAAGAACCAAAAATAGTTGCTCCAGCAGCACCTCCAGCAAGTAAAAAAGCTCCAAAAGGGGATAAAAAAGAACAGGCAGCAGCACCCCCAAAACCAACAGCAACTATATCATTTTCTGGGACAGCAGATTCTTATGGTCAAATTAATGACTTTTTATTGCTACTGCAAAACTCCCCATTTTTCCAAGGAGAAAAAACCAAACTAATTAGTGCTGCGAAAAAACCTAATCCAACCAGACTAGAATTACAAGAATCTAGGTCAACTTTAGCCCCGGATATACCAGAATTACCACAAGTAGTTGAATATAAAATCGAAACAAATCTCAGCCCCTTAGGCGCATCAGAATTATTGCCTCAATTAAAAAGTCAAGGAGCAATTGGATTAGTAGATAGGATAGAAATATTAACACAAAAAGGAGTATTTTAAAAATGGTAGTAGCAAATGAATGGAATCCAGAATTAGAAGAACAAGAAGTAGGGAGTCCGAAAATATTCGGTATCTCACTCAAAGACCCCAGATTTATCGGAGCAGTTATTGGCGTTGTCGGATTAGGAGCAGCAGGGTTTTTAGGATATAGTCATTTCAAACCAGCAATTGAAAAAAGTGCGACATTAAGAACAGAAATAGAGACAGCAAAAAACACTATAAAAGAACAGAAAAAACAAATAAAAGAACGACCAAAAGCAGAAGCAGAAAGGGCAGAAGCTGAGAAACAAAGAGAAGACGTAACCAGCTTATTTGCCAGTGAAAAAACCATGAAAACTCTGCTGTACGATATGAATAAACTGATCGATCAAATTAATACAGGAATTAGTAATGAAGACCGACAAGCCAAAATGATTAAATTTGAACCAGTGGAGTCAAAAGATGGCAACTATATAGTTAACGATAATTCATTAGGACCACTGGTAAATGGTAAATTAAAGCGACGAGAATTCAAAGTAGAATTTGAAGGAACTTATGCCCAAACAAGAGCCTTTATGATTGCTTTGGAGAGAATGCAAACATTACTGGTAGTAAAAAACTTAAACACTAAACTACAGCAAGGAAATCAGATTATCGAAGTTGAATGGAGACAAAATAGATTTATACCAGTCAGGCAACCAGAAAGTAGACTCAGAACATCCTTTGATATGCACGCTCTGTTGGCCTTAAGCAAACAAGAATCATTGGCTAAACCAGAACCTGCCAAACCAGAAAAGCAAAAAAAGAAAAGCTAACATAACTTGCCAAATACTATGGTATCCTATCTAGTTATATTTATGTAAATTTGACAGTTAGTGCTTGGAAGGGTGGGAAAAGTAGAAAAAAGAAAAATTTGAAAGGTGACAGTTCCAAAGCTGTGGATAAAGCCCTATACTCTAGCCAAATACATAAAAAACGACTGTAGAGAGTTAGCTAGGCGGATTTATCCCCTGGTTGAATAACAACACGGGGGTTTTAACCCGAAGTAAAAATCTGCTCTGAAAGTAAGCTCACAGGTGGATTTTTGTCTACCCCGAGGAGTCTAGAAGTCTGTTGACAGGCTGGAAGTAAAAGTGGATTTGTCCCTTTTGCGGTGTTTTTTTACACAGAATCCAGGGTGTTTCAACCCCTGGAGATGTCAAACCAACATTTTCCTAATCATGGCCTAGCGTGGAGTGAGGACAGTGAAACAGCAAATTCAATTTAGTAGTGGACTGTTAGGAGGGGTAGCTGCGGTAATCATCGCCCAGACACCAGCTTTTGCAGTTACACAAATTACCCAAGTCCAGTTAAATTCAGCAGAAGGGGGCATGAACATTGTCCTAGTGACAAACAATGGCGATCGCCCCGAAGTTTTCTCAGTTAATAGAGATAACTCTTTCGTTGCAGACATAATTAATGCTCAACTTAGGATTCCCGAAGGCAACAAATTTCGGAAAGATAGTCCAGCACCTGGCATAAAATATGTAGAAGTAATGCAGGTAGATGCCAACAGTGTGCGGGTAGTCATCCAAGGAACAAAAGGCCCTCCCAGAGGAAGAATAATTCAAGGGGGGGGGCGAGGAATTATTCTGAGCGCTGCTGCAGGGTCAGGAGAAGTAGCTCAGGCATCCACACCTAAACCTAATAGCTTTCCCCCACCCTCAGAAGCATCTGAACCTGCCCCCCCACCTGTACAACCAGAACCTACTGTAGTACCTCCAAGAGAAACCACCAGCTCCCAAGAATCAAAGGTATTATTACCTGATTCTGAACTCACAGGAGACGGTTTCCCCACCTTACCAGGACAACCATCCCCCAGTGAAGTTCCTCCTTTTCAACCACGAGCAATAGCACCACCAGTAGGTGACATAGCAATATCCAATATTAACCCCTCAGTAGAAGTTATAGATTTAGGCACACAAGAAAGAATACCTCGTTTAGTTTTGCGAGATGCTCCAGTCAGAGATGTTTTAGCTTTACTAGCTAGAGCTGCCGGGTTGAATGTAGCCTTCAGTTCAGGTGGGGAAGAAGAAACTGGACCTAGTATTTCCCTAGATATTGAAAATGAGTCTGTTCAAGATGTTTTTAACTATGTTCTACGTCTAAGTGGGTTGCAGGCCAACCGAGTAGGGAATACAGTATTTGTGGGGCAAGAATTACCAGCAGAAGCCAGAAATGTTGTAGTCCGTTCTTTCCGCTTAAACCAAGTTACAGCCCAAGCTGCTGCGGGTTTTTTAGTTAGTATGGGAGCTGAAAGTGCAGTTGTGACAAGTCAGCCAGTAACTCAGGTAAATACAGTTAATATTCCTGGAACTAATCAGGCAATTACAAATACAGAAACAATTGAAAGAACAGTTATTCAGCCTCTACGCTACGACCCCCAAGATGCTCCTCCGTTGTTAAAAGGTTTACAGGTAGTAACTGATAGCCGACTTAATAGTGTTACTTTAGTAGGTCCACCACAACAAGTAGAGATTGCTGCAGCCCAATTGGTACAGCTAGATTTGCGACAAAGGCAAGTAGCTGTAAACGTAAAGGTTATAGATATTAACTTATCAGCAGAGGAAAACCTTAATAGTAGTTTCTCCTTTGGGGTTAATGACAGTTTCTTTATTAACGATAATGGGGCAGCATCTCTAAACTTTGGTAGTCTTCAACCTGCTAGTATTACACAACAGAATGCTACTAACCCTCTTTCCCGCCCTGTCACTGGTAACCCAATTTTGGGAGACCCATTCTTTGATAGCCAACGTACATTTGAAGTTCCAGGAACTGGTATCCCTAACCTTAATCAGGGTAGAGGAACTTTCCTCAGACCTATAGCTCCCACCACAGGTGAACCGACAAGAGTTGGGATTACAGATTATGAACCATCAGAAATAGATGTTGATGATAATGGGGTAATAGATGTGGAATTAGGAGAGGCAGAATTTGGCTTATTCCCTCAAATTTTGTATCCAAGGCGATTTCTCGGTCAATTAAGGGCTACTGTGAGGACTGGTAATGCCAAGATTCTCACCGATCCAACTTTAGTGGTTCAAGAAGGAGAAATAGCTAGTGTCAGACTTGTAGAAAATATTGTCAGAAGTATTGACAGTAATTTTACAGATGATGGAGGTACGAGTCGAGAAACTAGAACTGTTAGGTTTGAAGATGTAGGTTTAACCCTAGCTATACAGGTAGAGAGAATAGACGATAATGGTTTTGTGACTGTAACAGTAAATCCAGAAGTAAGCTTTATTTCAAACAGGGTGCCAACAGACGCTGATAATCAAAGTGAATTTGGTACAGAAATTGCCAGGCGTCGGGTAGAATCCGGTAGAATTCGCCTGCGGGATGGACAAACTCTGATTATTTCTGGCATTATTCAAGAGCAAGAAAGAACAATCATAGATAAAGTGCCTATTTTGGGAGATTTACCCATCATTGGTTCCCTCTTCCGCAGCAGCCAAAATGACAATCAACGAGCAGAGACAATTGTCCTACTAACACCTCAAATATTGGATGATGGCGATCGCTCTTCTTGGGGTTATCGATTTAATCCTAGTCCAGATGCTTTGCAAATGATGGAAAGGGGTCAACCAAGGCCACGCTAAAGTTAAATTTAAGGGTTGACTAACTATTATCTATTTGCTCACATATATTCACATAAGCTTCTATATGTATGCCAAGATAGGATTATGGGTTATGTTCCACCCCAGAAAGCTGTAGAAATACTTGGCTTGCATCCTAATACATTACGCAAATATGCAGATGAAGGCAAAATCGAAATCATCAAAAACGAGGCAGGGCAAAGATTGTATAACGCACAATCTTACATCAGGGGTGCAACTAGAGCTTCCCTTATTTGCTACTGCCGAGTCTCATCAGCAAAACAAAAAGATGACCTCAATAGACTTGTTGAGTTGCAAGGCCAGTACCCAAAGGCCAAAATCATCAAAGACATTGGCAGTGGACTCAACTTCAAGCGAAAAGGGCTTAGAGCCATACTGGACAGACTATTGCGAGGCGATCAGCTCACAATTATTGTTACCTGTCGGGACAGACTTACCAGATTTGGATTCGAGCTTATACAGTATTTGGTCGAACAAAACGGTGGGGAAATCCTGGTTCAAGGGCAAACTATATATTGTCCAGAATCAGAAATGGTCGCCGATGTTCTCTCGATCATTCACATATTCTCCTGTAGAGTCCACGGACTTAGAAAGTACAAACAAAAAATCAAAGAAGATTCGGATTTACCTAAATTGTGAACAAAAGCAACTACTCAGACAATGGATAGGTGTGGCTAGGTTTACCTATAACCGAACCGTTGAATACCTTCAGCAACCTGATACCAAGGCTAATTGGAAAGCAATCAAGGGTGGGATTTTGAAGAATTTACCTGAGTGGTCTAAACCTGTTCCTTACCAGATAAAATCTATTGCTGTTCGTGATGCTTGTATAGCAGTCAGAGAAGCAAAAGTTAAGTATTCTCAAACAGGACAGGTACAGCAGGTAAAATTCAAATCTCGTAAAAATCCTATTCAGTCTTGCTACATACCTAAATCGGCAGTATCAACAAAAGGTATTTACCACACTAAGCTTGGGTTACTCAAATTTTCTGAGCTATTACCTGAGACTTTTGGAGATTGCAGAATAGTTGTTGCTCGAGGACAATATTACCTTTGCTTGCCAGTTGATGCACCAAAACATCCGGCTGAAAATCAAGGCCGGGTTGTAGCATTAGACCCTGGAGTGAGAAACTTCTTAACGCTATTTTCAGAAAATAGTTTTGGTTGGATAGGTTCTGGCGATATTGGCAAAATTCAGAGACTTTGTTATCACTTAGATGATTTGATTTCTAGGCTGACTCAAGCTAAATCTAAAACCAAGCAGCGTATGAAAAAAGCAGCTAATCGAATGAGGTCAAAAATTAGAAACTTGATAGATGAGTTGCACCACAAAACAGCTTTATTTTTGGTTCAAAACTTTGATGTAATTCTGCTGCCAACTTTTGAAGTTTCTCAGATGACAACCAAATCAAGCAGAAAACTCAGAAGTAAATCAGTGAGACAAATGTTGAACTGGGCACACTATAGGTTTGAGCTTTTCTTAAAGCATAAAGCTGTTGAATACAACAAAGTCGTTGTAGATGTAAGTGAAGCCTACACTAGCAAAACCGTTAGCTGGACTGGTGAAATCCTCAACAATTTAGGTGGCAAAAAAGTTGTGACTGGTAACGATGGTTTTCGCCTTGATCGCGACTTAAACGGAGCGCGTGGAATCTTGATCAAAAGCGTGGTAGAGAAATTTTCAACCGCATTGGGAGATACCCCCTCAGCAGGTTAATCTTGCTGTGCATTGTTAACAATTGTTAGCAAAATAGTATCGGATGGTGTATATTTATCAGTTTGAACCATCCCAATTTTGTTGATTGAAAAACCTTCGTCTTACATTACCTTCAATAGGTTGGGTGCGTCTTGCCAAACCATTACCTGTAACAGCAATACATAATTGTGTGATTTCTCGTACTGCCGATCAATGGTTTATAGCTATTATAGCGGTTTTCAAATAGATAGACTACAGTGGCCAAAGCATTCTCCTACTCCCTACTCCATACTCCCTACTCCCGCGCACCAACAGAATTTTGTAGTCTACTTAAATGAAAAGCGCTGTAAATATGAAGTTGAGAAACCAAGTATTGAAGCACAAAGACCTACAATTGGTGTCGATATTGGAATTAAGGAATTAGCCGTTTGCTCTAACGGTAAGGTGTTTAAAAATCCAAAAACTTATAGACCCATGAGTAAGTGTTTAAAACACCTACAGTGTCAAGTGAGCAAGAAAGTGAACGCTGCCAAAAATATTCTCAAGAAAGCACTATGTACGGTGGGGCACACCGGAACCTACCGGGAGATTGGCCTTTTGGCTGAGTTGGAGAAATCCTGCTAGGTGATGTTGAGTCAGTGTTCGCGCAGCGTTGCGTCAGCGAACCAAGAATCCCCGCATTTTTAGACTGGGGAGTATCAATCTGAATACTATATAGCAATTCCCATAAACAGTGAGATACAAAATTCGTTTGTTTGAGGCAGTAGGGAGCACTAGATAACTATAATTTACTTCCTAAAAATGAAAATTCTGTACCGACCAATATTAGTACTTTTGCCAGACTACTTATTCTTAAAAATGGTGTTGGTTGTAATTATTTGATTACGAATTATCCGTATTCACACTTAACTAAAAGCTTCTGCATTTACAGGGTTTCAGTAAACTTATCATCAAAAAATCTACTGAACTCTTAGATTCTTCATCAAATCTTTACATAAATTCAAATAATTCCAGAGTAAAATTAATAGTTAGAGTATAATCTAATTTTTATACTTAATTTAGCTTATAAAGGTTAGTTATGGATAGGACTAAGATTGTAATAAGCAAAAGTTATAAACTAGAGTGAGTATTACAAACTTTAATCTGTATTTCAGATTTAACCTAATTCATAACGCATATTTTTAGGTAAATACGGACATTGAGCATATTTTTATATGAGTTAAATTTACTATCATAATCTCAAAAATATTGGTCTAACAAATCTGTTCAAAATTGCAATTTAATTCTTATTGAAATATCTATTCTACTAAGACAGATATAATCATCAATTCTTACAAAAATATACTTTATTGAAGGGCAAGTTAAATTAGCTTATAATTAATTATCAGAGGGGATTTTCAAGAATGTTAAATTATAATTTAAACTCTTTATCAACTAATAATAATCATAAATCGGCCAAACAAGAACAGCGACTTTATCAGCATTTACAAGATTTAGCTCGTCAACAAGACCCCGAAGAGTTAATTGGTAATTTTAGGGCTCTATTTATTGATGCTTCTGGATATTTTATCCCTGAAATATGGCAGGTAATGGAAACAATTATTCATGCCGATCCTGATGAAGAAGAATTTCATAATATTCTCAATAGAAGTTGCTATATATTAATTAACTGTTGGTTACAAAACCCACAACTGCAAAAATCAATTCCAGAATTAGTAAGTATATTCCAGGTAAAACCAAATAACCTGCCCTCTTGTTGGACTTCTAAACGTGTACGCACTTTAATTAGCAGTTTTACTGAGACTGAAAAATATGTTGCCTTACAACGTTTAGCTAAGATGTTTATCAGGGAAACTCAAGAAAATACAAAAATTGCAGATCGGAAGTTAGAAAAATTAATTGATCGATATCCATATCTATATGAACATTGTTTTTTCAATGATAAGAGTACTGATGAAGAGCAACAAGAAATTAAAATAATTAGAAGAAGACAACAGCAAAAATATGAAATAGATTTGTCTAAATATATCACTTATCAAAGGTTGCCCAGGAAAAGCAATTCTATTGAAAATCCTACTTTAATGAAAGACGAAGAATTAAATGAAGTAGTTAAGTATTTTACCAAAAAAGTTCATGGTCGCCAAACATTACGAGACCAAGCTCAACAGTTTCAAACTTATTGTGATTTTACTTGTTCTTATGGTACTTTTAAAGATGGGCTATATGAATACTTAACTGATACAATCGATCCTGGTTATAGTAAATGTCAATTTAATCGCAAATTATATGATAAATTACAAAATACTTGGTCTGATAATAATACTCAAAAACCCAATGATTCTCTAATTTTAGGTACTTGCAAAAAAATGTTAGATTTTCTAGTTGTTGAGAGTCTTGAGCAACCAAAACATTTTGTTTTTTATGACCTGATTAATAATCTTGGAGCGACAATGGTGATTGGTATGTTCTTGAAGATTGTACTATTTTGTCACCAAGCTAAACCTTATTTAGAACAAAAATTTTCTATTCTTTTTAATCATTATCAAGGAGCTACCACTGGTAAAGTTTGGTGGTTAGTGAAGTCCATGGAAACTCTTAATGTTGCTTTTAGCACTAACTTAGTAGGGATAAATCTATGGTGTTTTTAACTATTGATTCGGCGTTGCACAGTGACGAATTATTACGAGAATTGAGGAATTTGCCGATGTTTCAAATCATAGATCAGCAAGGGAATTGATCTGTACCAGTATTCATGCCTCTTGTGAAGACTACCGTGCTGCTGCCTCTATTGACTTAGAGCATGATGAAGCAGATATTGACACGAAAATACAGTGTCCGTTATTGGTATTGTGGGGAGCATTGACTTAATCAAAGAATAACGATATAATACGTTAAAAAGCATACCATGATACTGCCAATACGCATACATGAAATCCATCAGAACCAAGCTCAAACTGAATAACAAGCAGAAAACCCTGATGGCTCAACACGCGGGTTATAGCAGATGGTGTTATGACTGGGGTTTAAGTTTATGGAATGCTGCTTACACAGATGGTTATAAGCCCAATTATGGTAAGCTTAGAGAGGTTTTTACCAACCACACAAAACCTCTTTATCCCTGGATGAAAAATTTGTCATCTAAAGTTTATCAGTATGCTTTTATTAACTTAGGTGAAGCATTTAAGAGGTTCTTCCAAGGGTTGGGTAAATATCCAAGATTTAAGAAGAAAGGTAAACATGATTCCTTTCCTTCGGAATGCTACGCAAACACAATAGATAATTGTGGAAAACCAATAGAATTAAATGGATGGAATCATAAATTACCTTTGATTGGTGTTGTAAAAACATACGAACCAATTGAAGCAACAACTAAAAGAATAACCATTAGTAGACAGGCAGGTGATTGGTATCTCAGTTGTAGCTATGAATTTAATGACATAACCACGGCTAAAAAAACTGATGTTATCGGTGTAGATTTAGGTGTAAAAACCTTAGCTACATTAAGTGATGGAAAAGTATTTGACAGTGTGAGATCTTATCAGACATTTGAAGCTAAACTCTCTAGATGTCAATACCGAAACCGGAATAAAATTATTGGTTCTGCTAATTACAAAAAGGCACAGTTAAAGATAGCCAAGCTACACACAAAGGTAGCTAACATCCGTAGAAACGCACTTCATAAATTGACAACTTACCTAGCCAAAAACCACGGCAGTGTTGTTATAGAAGATTTGAATGTTCGCGGTATGCTAGCTAACCATAAGCTAGCTAAATCAATAGCCGACCAAGGTTTTTATGAATTTCGGAGACAGCTTGAGTACAAGTGCCAATGGTACGGTTCTGAGGTAGTAGTAGTAGATAGATTCTTTCCATCATCAAAGACTTGTTCTAACTGTGGTCATGTTCAGGATATGCCCTTGCATCTGAGGACTTATGATTGCCCAGAATGTGGCTTGTCAATAGATAGGGATTTAAACGCAAGTATAAATTTAACAGATGCGGTCGGCTCGGTCGTGAATGCCTGTGGATGAGTAACCGCCGACGGCCTCAGTTGTTTGCGTAGCATTCCGCAGGAAAGCAAGAAGTAAACTTCAAGTTGTCACGTTATATGACGCTTTGTATCAGTTTTATAGAGCAGAGAAGGGAGTCATATCAAATCCGGTAGCATCGGTGTAATTAGATTGGGGGATGGGGAGATTTTGCCCACCCCTAACCCCTCCCAGGAGGGGAATGTGGGGAGATGGGGAGATCGAGAAATATTTGGTAATGGTTGAAGATGAAACATTTTTTTATACCGAATTAAACGGATTTGATATCATGGGAAAACTTTATGATGTTTTGGAAACCTGGCGAGAAAGAGTGATAGAAGGTTTGTTGCAAGGTCAAGGTTTGAAATGCGGTCATTTTATGGCGGAGGAAGTGCCAGATGAAGTAACTCAGGCGTTGCTTGATTTTTTTAGAGGATAATTACAGGGGAGCTATGAAAATTGTACCCGACTCAAATATAATTTTGGGTAGGGCGATCGCCCTACCCTATAGTCAGTTATTAGTTAGTAGGTTGGGTTGAGGAAAGAAACCCAACACGGGCGTTATTATTGTTGGGTTTCCTACGTCAACCCAACTTACAGGAATGACGAATATTCAATTCGCTTCTTTAAAAATTAGATAAATGAAGCAGTTTGACCCCACTCTCCAGTAAATACAAAAGAATTTATCGGTTTACGACTGCGGGGAGAAAGTTCCCTCTCTCGTAAAGACTCAGGCAAAATATCGGGTTCTCCTGGATAACCAATAGCTATAGCTGCTACTGGTTCATATTCTGCTGAAATTTTATATAATTCCCGTGCTTTATCAACATCAAAACCTCCCATTTGATGAACTCTCAAACCCATTTCTGTTGCTTGAAAAGTTAAGCTGGCAACTGCTAAACCTACATCGTGAAAAGCGTGTCTATTTGGTTGATTATTTCTGTCAAAAGAAAGTTTCGCAACGGATAACATTAATACAGGAGCAAGACCTGCCCAAGGTTGATTTCCTTCTACAATACAACTAAAAAGATGGTCATATTCAGTGGGGTTTTCCTTAGTAGCAATTATGAAACTCCAAGGTTGTTCATTGAAACAAGAAGGAGACCATCTTGCTGCTTCTAGAAGTGAAAGTAATACTTCTGAGGAAACCATTTTGTCAGCAAAAGCTAAAGAACTCCAACGTTGTTTTAATAACTCATTAATTGGATATTGATTTTTTGCAGGTTTTTCCATTTTTTGAATTTTTAATAACTACTTGAGGTATCTAAATAATATCAAAATTTGTTGCTGCTTATATCATCTTTAGTTGAATATCACACTTTAGAGGAAGGAAGGAAGAGAGCAGAAGTAAAGTAGTGGCATGACCACCTAAAATGTTACAAAAGTAGGGGCGGGTTCCACGTTAAATTAATGGGGTTAGAAATGATTTAGATAAACCAGCCCCCGCACCAATAATAACTGAGCAAATTAACTGTTTCGGTCTAGTATTAGGGTCTGGTTCCGCGTTAAATTAATGGGGTTAGAAATGATTAGATAAACCAGCCCCCGACCAATAATAACTGAGCAAATTAACTGTTTCGGTCTAGTATTAGGGTCTGGTTCCGCGTTAAATTAATGGGGTTAGAAATGATTAGATAAACCAGCCCCCGACCAATAATAACTGAGCAAATTAACTGTTTCAGTCTAGTATTAGGGTCTGGTTCCAGGTTAAATTAATGGGGGTGACAAATGATGAGATAAATTCGCCCCCGCACCAATAATAACTGAGCAAATTAACTGTTTCGGTCTAGTAGTAAGATTTAAAGGTAGTAGCTCGTCTAAACTAAAATTGTGAGTAAAACCCAACGCTAAAATCCCCCCCAACCCCCCTTTCCAAGGGGGGAGAGGTCTATATTTTCTAAAATTTAACCACATTTTCAAGCTAGGCGAGCTAGTAGAATGAGGTAAAATTTGGTTTTAATTTTCAGGGAAAAGCTAATCTTTATATTACTAAAGAATAAAAGAATGAACGGACAGTTAGAAAAATATATTGTTTTAATTAACAGTGCTAGTGATAAATCTCTCAAAGCAGATATTATTGGTACTAGATTTGCTTTTTATCAAGAAGAAAATTACACTTATTTGCTGACTTGCGCTCATGTTGTTGAGGATGTGGGTGAAGAGGAAAATGTATTGGTAAATAATATTTCCGCAGAAGTTGTGGCAATAGGAGATACTCAGGGTTTTGATTTGGCAGTTTTGCGAGTCAAAGAACTTTTGTCTGTTCTTCCTTTAGGATTAATGATTTTACTTGGAGAGCTAGAAATAAGTTTAAAAATTTCAATTCCTGGTTATTTTCTTTGGTTTGCGACAAAAACTCGATATGGTTGACTTTTGAGAGAAAAGTTTAAAGCTGTGCTGAAGTTGAGAGATATCTGATTATGATTTGGAGTACCGTCAGTTATGGGAATAATTTCAGCATTGATATATTCGTGTCGTTGTTGTGAGTTAATTTCAAAGTTTAAATATTCTGTGGGGGTATAGTTTTTTTGTTGTTGAATTTGCATGGTTTTCAGTTTTTAGCGATCGCTTGAATCATTTTATTGATAGTTCTGCATAGTAATGTTAGATAGGAACAACCAATGCTTGCAGCGGTTTTCATTTCGGTAGACCACAGTAGGGGCGTTAACGATAGTTATGCGCCAGCAAATGGCCATTTGCTAGCGCAAAGCTGCCGCTAACGCCCTTACAAGATTTTGGTAGTGACGTGAGGTCATCAATCTGAAAAGTGCTGTAAAGTACGGACATCCTGTCCACGAGTACGGGAGCAAGATGCTCCCACTGTCGTGCTTCCTAACAAAAATAATTACAATGCAGCACTATCCCTATTTTTTATTGTTTAAGATTTTCAGAATTTACGCAAAACCAATATATCTAGGGCGAACGGCCGTTTGCTTGCACATACTTCGTAACGTCCCTACTTTATTCACACTCCCATTTTTCGGCGAATAAAACTCTCTACAGATTCCATTTTCATCTCAAATATTGTCTCTAAATTCTCAATTTCTTCTGGAGTGCAGAAAAATTCATTTGCCAATAATACTCTTAAAGTACCTAGACTTTTTTGTAACTCAGAATTAAACAATCCTACAGTATTTCGTAATCCATCAAATACAAATAAAGGTGGATTAATAACTATCGGTTCCCGGTTAAAAACTTTACTAAATATCTGAGAAATTTCTCCTCTAGAAATAATTTCTGGTCCACCTACAGGCAAAATTTGATTACAAGCAGCTTGTACAGAAACAGAATCCACAGCAATTTTTGCCAAATCATCTGTACTAACTATTGAAGTGCGATTTTTGTCATCTCCAATAAGTAGATAAATTCCTGTATCTTTAAATCTTTCTGCCAGTGGTAATAAATTAGAAGCAAAACCAGAAGGTTGCAAAATAGTATAATTTAATCCACTCGTTTTGAGATATTTTTCTACCTCTCTTTTTGCCTTAAAAGTAGGTGAATCTTCATATCCTCTTTCTGCTCCTAAGACAGAGATAAATACAAAATGTTTAACACCAACTTTCACCGCACAATCTATCAGTTCAATATTAGCTCGGTAGTCAATTGCTTGAACATCACTCGCCCCACCATGAGCGCTAATAATATATTCAATTCCTTGACAAGCTTTGTAAATATCCTTGTCTATTTTTAAGTCGCCTATGAAGACTTCAGCTCCACGATTTTCTAATTCAGAATAAGCAGAATTTAGTCTGGCAAAAGCACGGACTAATATTTCTCTTTCTCTCAATATTCTGATTATTCTTCGCCCTAAGTCTCCGGTTGCTCCTGTTACTAAAAACATAATTATTTTTTGTTAGTTATTAATAGTTCAATTGAAAAATTTACCAAATAAAAAACTTAGTATTAGCTATAAATAATTGAGGTATAGTTTTAGATCCCCCCTAACCCCCCTTAATCAGGGGGGAACTTTCAAAGTCCCCCTTTCTAAGGGGCATTTAGGGGGATTGTAAATGTACCTCATAATTGTGGAAATTGCTATAAAGGAAAAAGTCCCCCTTTCTAAGGCGGATTTAGGGGGATCGTAAATGTACCTCATAACTATGGAAATTGCTATAAAGGAAATGGTTTCTATAATTACCTAATTATTGCTTCAATCTTCCCTTCTTCCTTCTTCCTCCTTCCTTCTTCCTTCCTTTAAAATTCCACAATAACTGGTGTATGGTCGCTAGGTTTTGGTAATTGTCTTGGAGACTTGTCAATTATACAACTTGTGGCTTTTTGAGAAAGGGGCAAACTCAGATAATGATGGTCAATACGCCAACCACGGTTACGGCGAAAACCTGCTGCTCTATAGTCCCACCAACTGTAGTGACCTCCTTCCCTGGTAAACTGGCGAAAAGCATCTACTAATCCCAATTTGAGAATTTCTTGTAAAGTTTGGCGTTCCGCATCCGATAATCCCACAGAATTTTTACAACCTTCTGGATCGTGAATATCTCGGTCTTCTGGGACAATATTAAAATCTCCACACATACACAAGTTGGGTGATTTGTCAATAACAATTTTGATATATTCTTGCAAAAGTTTCAACCAATGAAGTTTATAATCATATTTTTCACTGCCGACACTAGCACCATTAGGAACATAAAGATTTAGAATACGGACATCATTTACTATCCCAGTAATTAACCGTTTTTGTATGTCAAAATCTCCCACTTTATCCTCACCTAAAATAGGTGCAAACCCACTACTAACATCTTGCATTGGGGAAAGACTAAAAATTGCGACACCATTATAAGATTTTTGACCAGAAATATAAGTATGATAGCCTAATTCTTCAAAGGGCGATCGCGGAAAATCTTGGTCAATAACTTTGGTTTCTTGTAAGCAGAGAACATCCACAGGATTTGTTTGTAACCATTCTATAACTTGCTGTTGACGAGTTCTAATTGAATTTACGTTCCAAGTAACTATTTTCATAATTTTCAGAAGGAAGAAGGAAGAAGGAAGAGGGAAGAAGGAAGAAGGAAGAGAGAAGAAAGAAGAAGGAAGAGAGAAGAAGGAAGTTGGAAATATTAAGGAAGAGGGAAGAATCAAGAAGAAGGAAGTTAGAAATATTAAGGAAGAAAGAGGGAAGGAAGAAGGAAGTTAGAAATATTAAGGGATGCTATTCTTTTTCATAATTATAATTATTAGAAATATCCAGAAAAGAGAGAACAGGGAACAGGGATTATGAATTTAAAAATGTAATAGTTCAAATACCTCCTGACTCCTAAATTATAAATTCTAAATTCAAACTTTTGACTTTAAAATTCTAAATTCAAACTTTTGACTTTAAAATTTAAACTTTTGACTCCTAAATTATGACTTTTGACTTTTGACTTTAAAATTCAAACTTTTAACTTTTGACTTTTGAATTTCAAAACCCCCTCAATTATAAATTCAAACTTTTGACTTTTGAATTGAAAATTCAAACTTTTAACTTTTGAATTTTGAATTTCAAAACCTCCTAAATTATAAATTCTAACTTTTAACTTTTGAATTTTGAATTTCAAAACCTCCTAAATTATAAATTCAAACTTTTGACTTTTGAATTGAAAATTCTGACTCCTGACTCCTGACTCCTGACTCCTGATTTAAAAACCTATCGCCCAAATTGCCATTGCTCTGAGATAATGACTAGCTCGAAAAGTTCCGTCAGCAGTAATAGCTTCTGGGGTGCGAAATTGTAAACCATTTTCATAAATTTGTCGCACCACCGCTTCAGTTATTTCCAAAGCTTTATCCTTCATTCCCATTTGCACCATAAAAGCAGCTAAACCAAAATTAATTCCAGTCCAAACTTCTAATGGATGGGTAGCATTAGGATTTTCTGGAGAACCATCAGACAATACTCCATTAACTGCTCCAAACTTGCCATTATGAAACTTTTTAAAACAAGAATTATAGACAGTATTCAAAGCAGATAAAGCACATTCATTAGGTACAATATCCGGCAGACTTAATAATCTAGCATAAAATTGACCGCATAATTGATCCGCCATTACTACTTCCGAATTACTATCACTATCCAAACGATAATATTCCCCATTCCATAACTTTTCTTGATAAACAACTAATCCTTTTTCTAACCAACTTTGATAAACAGAAATTTGATTATTAATAACATCCACAGAATTTTTATCGACCTCAGACTGAAAACCTTGAGGTGGATAATAAGGAATTTCTCTCGGATGCTCAATTAAAACTTTCCCAATAGCGATCGCTGCCTCCAAAGCAGCTAACCATAACCCACCACAATAAGCACTCACCCCCCGCAACTGCCAATCATCAAAGGTTTGGTCCGGCGCTCCCTCATTTTCAGGAATACCATCATTATCCTTGTCAAAATCCTTAAGATATGCTATTGTCTCCACCACCGCAGACCAACATTCCCAGAGAAACTCGTAATCATCTGCACCAGTCAACAGAAAATCCCGATAAACCTGCAACACAAAATCACTAGACAAATCCTTCCATTGATTGCAGTCCTGATAACTGGTATAATTAGTCTTTTCCCAAGGATGCTCATTAGGTGCCCCCAAATCGTGGGGAGTTGCTCCAGCTTTTTTTCTGACTGCCGATGCTTGATTGTAACCAATAATTCTCGGTGTATCATCCGCAGTTGAAATCGCCCGTGCAAAAGCTAGCAACACGGATTTTTCCAAATCCGGCCACAACATCAACAGAGCAAAAGAACCATATAATCTCACATCCAAACTCTCATACCAACGATAATCCAAACATTCCAGGACAGCAAACTGACCTTTAGGATCGCGATCATCCGCAGCACTCCAGAGAGTCCCCCCACTGGTGAGGTCGTAAAGTTCGTTAAACAAAGCCATCTTAAACCAACCAGGCAAATCTTCCCGTTGCAAAATCGGGTTTTGCCAAGTCTCAATATTCTCGCGCCAAATCTGATAGTGTTTCATCGCAGTGCGAATTATTGACCAGGCATTTTTTCCATTGCGACCATAAAAATCTGTATAACGGCGATAATATGAAACTCCAGCGCTAAACTCAGTTAAAGGTAAATCCCAAGCTAAGAAAAAAGGGATTTTCCGAGTTTTCCCCGGTCTGAGAGTAAAACGAACAGACATAGCTACCGCAATTTGTTCTCCCTCTGTTGCGGGTAGTTCATTGTACTCATCTATGAGTGTGCCATCCATGGCAAAGTAGCGCCAGACTTCTTCCCCATTGCTCGCAGGATTCCAGCGTGTATGATAGTTAACTTCCACAGCAGCATTAGTAAAAGTTCCGATCGCCATTTGACCTTCCCCTTCTGCGGGGTCATCAGCAATGCTCAACTTAGTCATTATGCAACCGATACGATGGAAGTCTTCCACTAATAGATTAAAGTTGTCCGTACTTTCTCCCCACCGTGGTTTGTATTCATAAACTGGACTACCATCATCTCTAACTTGCACTTGTGGTATTTTCACAGAATTGGTAAACCAACCAATGGTATTTTGCCAAGTGAACATAATACTCAGAGTGATGGGTTCATCGGTGGGGTTGTGAGCGACCCATTCAAAGATGGCAACAGGGTAACTGGTTTCTTGATAATTACCTGCCCAAATTGGGGAAAATTGTTCGCAGCTTAATTGTGCGGTAAATACATTTTCATAGACAAACCAACTGCGGGGATAAAGAGCATGATAAGTACCAGTATGTAATCCTGCTTTTTGTTTCGGATACCACTGCCAAGTTGAGAGACTGCCATCAGATGGTGGTTCGGTACATAGAGCATAAGCTTGTTTGTGGCCTTTTGTTTCTTCAAATATGCTAAATTGACAGGCAGGTAAATTTTGATAAATGTGTTCGCCGCCGTCGAGATGCCAGAGATTAAAATCCCCTCGTGGAGAGCGACCAATTGCACCTGCACCGAAACCACCGAGAGGCATTCCGTGCCAAGGACCGTCATCGAGGTTACTGCTATAGCGCACTGTGTAAGGGTTGTTCCAATCAAGACCAATGGGACGATTCCAGGTATAGGGGGGAATATTTGGAGTGAAACTTTGTTGATTCATAGGTTCTGAAGGTTGTAGGTTGTATATAAGAAAAGTTTATTTAAATAGCACTCAGCACTCAGCATTAGGACTTTTTTTACGTTTAGCAGGAGGTAAGCAACCCCTCCTAAACTAGCTATGCTTTATAAACATCTTTCTTAACATAAAACGTAGACATTTATAGACAAGTTCTGTGTAGGTCTTGGAGCATCTTTTTTAGGAGAAAAATATATTGAAAAATACATTGTTTTTGAGAACTGTAGACAAGATTTTTGCCCCCCACACTCCCCACACTCCCCACACTTCCCACCCTATCCACAAGGTTTTCAGGAGTTACTTATAACGGATAGCTAAACTAGGAGACGCTATAGTTGCCGGGGTTAACCCAAGCTCAAAAAGCTGAAGTGCTGTTTGCAGAGCATTCCGGTACGGAAAGTGCTGATAGCTGATAGCTAGTTAACACCTATTAGCTAAGAATTGAGCGATCGCTTCTGAAACTTCTTTACTTTTAACATCAAGTGTCATAACGTGGCCAGATTCATCAAACCAAATGGCTTCAAAACTCCCCTTAACTTGTTCTTCAATCAATTTTACGACTATAGAATTAACTAAAGGATCGTTATGGGAATGAACTACTAAAGTAGGGCAAGTAATCTTAGCAAGATATTGGCGAGAATGTAAAGCTATTCTCTGAAGTACCAGAGCTGCTTTAGAGTTTTCAAATAGATAATTAGGATTATAAAAGTTGTCAGGATTTTTAGGTATTGAAATATTTACCCAACTGAGTAAACCTATTAAAATTTCAGCTCTAAGTGGTAATTGAATTGCTGGTGCTGTCACAGTGCAAGCATCCACTAAACCTTCGCTTGCCATTGTCAAAGCGATCGCTCCACCCATAGAATGTCCGAAAATTCCGACAAAATCATAGTGTTTTCTAGCTTGAATAATTTCTTGACGTACTGCCTCAAACATCATGTCTTTAGTAATCTTAGGAAACTCATTTTTTTGTTCTGCCATCTGAGAATAACCATGACCGGGCAAAAGAGGTGCTACGACATCAATACCAAGTTTTAAACACGCTCTTCCTACAGGACGAACTTCATAAGGAGTCGCAGTAAAACCATGTAAACAAATTACTACTGCATTTGCTTTATTTTGTTCATTTTTATAATACCAAGGTAAACCGTCTGACCATAATTTGTTTTTATATTCTAATGGTATAGCTTCAAAACCAGAAAAATAAGGTGGGTCAATTAATAGCATTTATCTTTACCTTTTGTTGAATATTTTATGGTTTAATCTGAGACCACCCAAAAGTAAGATTTTTTCTTCTCTCCTTCTTCCTTCTTCCTTCTGCTATAAATAACTAATAGACATCTCCAGAAAAGAGGGAGTAGGGAGTAGGGAGAAATAATTGATAATTTCTGTACGATAATTGATTTTGTTTTTTATTACTAGAGATGTCTAATGAATAAATTCTTGGCTAATACTAGAATACTGATTTACTGCCCGCTCAAAGAATTCATGTAGAGTTGCTATGTAGCTATCGCTATCTACTTGAGCAAGATTGTCATGTGCCGCATTTGGTATTAAGAGTAATTTTTTCGGTTCTGCTGCTGCTGCAAATAATTTTTGACTCATATCTACAGGTACGATTTCATCTTTTGTTCCATGAATAAATAAAACAGGCATTTCCAATAATTTTACTTTGTTAATGAAGTCAAATTTTTGGGTGACCAGTAAGTTGAGGGGAAATATTTGGATTCGACGTCTGTATTTAGCCATGTCTTTAATGGAAGTAAAACAACCTTCAGCAATTAATCCTGCTGCTTGTGGTTGTTGAAGGCAAAGATTAGCAGCGACCGCTCCTCCAAGAGAATATCCATAAATAAAAATTTCTTCTGGTGAAAAATTTTTTTCTTGAGTTAAATAATTCCAAGCTACCAATGCATCTTCATAAACAGTAGCTTCTGTGGGAAACCGTCCTTTACTCTTACCGTACCCCCGATAGTCAATCATAAATACCGAAAATCCCAACTGATATAGTTTAGCAACCCGCTCGAGATTGTAACTATTTTTCCGAGCTGCCATGTTACCTTTAGCACCGTGTAGAAAGAGAATAACTCTAGAATTGCTATTAGTTTGAGGAATCCACCAACCAGATATTTTTTCTGTCTGTTTGTGAGAATTTGGAATTGACAACCAAACTTCTTGATATGGAAGATTAACAGTAGCAGGAGTTGCTAATACCGATGGTGCCGGTTCAAATATCAATCGGTTTTGCAGCAATCTTAGCAACATAAAAGCACCAGTGTAAATAGTTGCTAAACTTATTAATAGAAATTTCAAGAAAGTTTCAAAAATAGTCATTAGTTAAAAGTGAATTTCTGATTTACAATAGTATCAGCTATTAATAAAATAATTTTTCTAGAATTCTAGAAGTGGAATTTATCTAGATCCACCCCAAATTTTCGATATTATAATTTTGCCATAAACATAAATTTGATTGCTGCCCAGATAACGGGGGAAAAGTTATAGAGCCAGGAAAATCAAAACTGATTTTTAACTGTCTACTTTCTGCACAGTCTAATAACTAAGACTTGATTATTTTCTGTAGTTGTTTAACTGCACGAATTAGACGAATAAAATATGGCCTAACTATATCTCTGTTTAAGTCTTGTAATTTATTTACTTGTCCTTGTAGTTCCTCAATTTTATTAGACATAGAAGCATAATTTGTTGATTGTAAATTATCTCCTAAATCCTGGTGTAAATCTGTAGTTAAATCTTTTAATGATTGTAATTCCTCATCAATATCTGAAAATTTAGTATTTATTGTGTCCCAGTCTTCTTTGGTAATTGTATTAAATTCAAAATCTGATTGATTTTGAGAAAAATTTATGGGATATTCTGGAGTTAATTCAGTAATTTTTTCTTGTGTTTTCTCTGAATACCGATCGACGGAATCAATATCTATTCTTAGTTCTTCTACCTCATTGTTAATATGTGTTTGTATTTTTTCTTCAAATCTTTTTCTATTAATTGAATTTAATATTAATGCCAATGTTATTGGAGGTGCAACAAACGAAATTTTTTCCCATACTAATGCAAAACCTGAACCAACAATTGAAGCCCCTAAAGCAGTATATTCTGCTATTTGTAGCCAATGAGGCTGACTTTGGGAATTATTTGAAACTATTGATGATGTTTCTGTGTCTTCCATAAATCAAGATCCCCATTGAATATGTTAGGTTTTATAGTCTAATAGTAGACAATACAATATTTAGGTAAAAATTTTATCATAAATTATTAGATAAAATTTTATTTTAACAAATCTTTATATTTATTTTAAGGTAGTTGAGTTGAATCAAACAAATAGTAATATAAGTAAAGGCTATTTTCTGTTTGATAGGAAGAAGCAATACTATCTCAACAGCCATAGCCCAATTTGATGAAGATGGAAAAGGAAAAAAAAGTGGGTATAAAAATTATTGAAAGCTTTGAAAGTAGTTTCACGTTAGAACAAAATGCTCAACAAATGTTATTCAAATTATTAACAAGTGAAAATTTTATTCAACAAATTACTTCACAATTACCATATGAAAAATTAGAATTTACTGAATTAATATTTCAACCAATTCCCTATAGTAAAGAAACACCTAAAGGAATGGCAAAAGAATTTGAGCAGTATCACGAATCCAGTGACTATATTATCATTAACGTTCCGCCCAACTTCATGTTTAAAGCTAAAATATTTCAACCAAGCCGTCTCTGCGCCATCTATAAAATCACCAGAGATTAATCAACTTTTATCAATTCCGAATTAATTAACATTACCCTTGAACAGGAAAATCTCAAATAATGACTAATACCGAAATTCAAATACCAGAACTGTCAGAATTAGAATATTTACCTTATATTGATTCTCAAGGAAAATTACCAATTTCTTTACAAGGAAAAATTGGTGTTTATGGAATTTTTGATCGGGATAAAAAATTACTATTTGTAGGTTATTCTCGTGATATATATCAGAGTATTAAACAACACTTAGTCCGTCAACCTCATAGTTGCTATTGGCTAAAAGTACAAACTATTGAACGTCCGAATCGTACTATATTAGAAGGTATAAAAACTGCTTGGATTAATGAAAATGGGTCTTTACCTATAGGTAATGATGGCGCAGAAGCAAAGTGGAATCAGCCAATAGATGCTAAACAAGAAATGACAGAAGCAGAAGCAACACAATATCACGACCCATTAACTGATGAAGTTGCTAAAGAAAAACTCTTAAAAAATATATCTAGGCGAGTTGAAGCTAATATTTTAGAAATATTAAAAACTAGAGGTTTAGAAGAAAATATTCGTTTTAACCCCAAGCTAAAAACCAGCGGATTATTAGATTTGAAATAATTGATACAAATTTATATAGCGTTTCTCAAACTAATGAGGTACACTTATCTTATTATTTCTATTCTATTCCCTATTCCCTGTTCCCTGTTCCCTAAAACATAAGTAAAAATCTTTGAATCTCAAGACCATAATGATTAAAGCTATTTATTTCTTCTTCCTTGAAAAATGAAATGGATGGACGAATAAAAATTTCCCCAGATGATTATCAGAGCTGGTACAATATGGGAGTAAATTTTAGTAAATTGGGGAAGCATAAACAGGCTATTACTGCTTTCGATCAGGCAATAAAAATTAAACCAGATTACTATGAAGCCTGGAATAATCGAGGTAATTCCTTGAAATTAATAGGTAGATTCCAGTCAGCTTTAAATAACTTTAATCGTGCAATAGAGATTCAACCAAATTCTCATTTAGTTTGGTATAATCGAGGTAATTTACTCAATAATTTAGAACAATATCGAGAAGCGATAACTTCTTTTGAGAGAGCAATAAAAATCAAACCAGATCTATATCAAGCTTGGTACAATGTTGGAAATACTTGGAGTAGTTTAGGACATTATCGAGAAGCAATTGAAAATTACAAACAAGCAATAAAGTTTAAACCTAGTTTATACCAAGCTTGGCATAATCAAGGCAAGGCATTATTTGAATTAGGAAGGTATCAGGAAGCCTTGAATTCTTTTGAACAAGTCATTAAGCTTAAGCCTAATCATTATATAGCTTGGAATTTTCAAGGAAAAACTTTATTTTATTTGGGGAATACTAAAAGAGAAATTATTAGTTATGAGAAGGCAATAGATATAAAAGTAGACTATCAGGAAGCTTGGAATAATTTAGGTCAAGCTTTATCTAATTTAGGAAATTGGGTTGAGGCGATGGCTTGTTTTGACCAAGCCATAAAAATTCAGTCAGATTATTCTTTGGCTTACTATAATAAAGCTCGTTGTTATGCTTTACAGGATAAGCTATATTTAGCTATTGAAAATTTAGAACAAGCAATTAATTTAGGTGCTGGTCAACCATATCGAGAAATGGCAGAAGCTGATGCTGATTTTTTTAACATTAGCTCAAATCCTAACTTTAAAGCTTTAATTAAAGATGATTTAATTGATTAATTAGGGTTTGCTGAAAAAGTCTTTTAGTAAGGGTAGGAGACAGGAGATCAGGAGACAACCCACCCCTCGCCCCTCCCCCTCCCAGGAGGGGAGAAATGGGAATGAGCGAGGAGGTAGGAGTAAGAATTGTAAGAATGATTTTTCTGCCCAACTATGAGCCTAAAATACTAACTTTTTGAGCGTGAAGAGCTGAAAACCAGGCACTTTTTTCGACCCCAAAAAGACACTTGTCTTGATATGTGAATGCTTTTAGATTTAATCAGCAAACCCTAATTAGCTATTACCATTCAGCTATCAGCTAAAATTGAGGGGTATAATACCAGTTTGATAAATCTTTGCTACAAATATTTAGGTTACTGCTATTGAGTCAACCCACCCCTCGCCCCTCCCCCTCCCAGGAGGGAAATACAGGAGGATAAAGTCGTATGGGAATAGGTTTGATACCATTTTTTATGTAGTAATTTATCTTTTTCGTCCAATATAGCAATCCTAAATAAGTTGTGACAAATCAAAAAGTAGATAAAAAAACTGAAACTTCTACCTGTTCCCTGTTCCCTGTTCCCTGTTCCCTGTTCCCTAAAAGCGGTAAGATTTTTATACACAAATAAAATAGGACTGCTATAGATATTTCCTACAAATTATTTTAATACTGCTTATTATTTGTAACATTCTTTTTTCACCCTTGGTATAATACTAAATCTCCAAAGTTTTACGACATCTTAATATCATGTTCCCCCTCCGGGGGAGCTACGCTAACGGACGGGTCAGTTATAAATAACATTTAAGAACTGACAGTACCGAAGAAATGCTAAAATTATCTTGAGTTTTCTCCTTTTTTTCCTTCTGCCCTCTGCCTCTTGCCTTCTGCCTTCATTTAGAATAAATTTTTATCTTTGCCAAAGTCGTCGCAAAGCAGAACCCACTACATCCGAATAACGTAATTCTCCAGACAAAATTTTTGTCATAATAGTAGTAGCACGAGGTCGCTTCACCCCTACTTGATAACCAATATGTGAAAAATGAGAAAATCCTTGGGCTAAACGTTGTGCCCAGACCATATCTTTACCCCATTCTTCATTAATTATTTGAGTGTATTTTTCTAAAGCAAATAAATCCCCATTTAGAGAATTATGAATTGCTGTTGCTGCTTTAATACCTGTAAATATAGAAGGGCGAATTCCTTCAGCAGTAAAGGGGTCAACAATACAAGCTGCTTCTCCTGCTAAAACTGCATTTTGTGTATGTAATTTTTGATTCCCATTCCATAAACATAAAGGATGACCAAACTTCTGAATATTTTGAATATCTACCTCAAACATTGTGGCATATTCTGTTAATAAAGCTGCAAAATTTTGACCATGTTTTCGCCAAAATGTACCGACTCCTATTGAGTATCCATCAGCTTTAGGAAAATTCCAAACATAGCCATTATTTAACATTCCAAACTCAAAATAAGCACTATCAATTTGCTGATTTTCAACTGGTACTTCTATTTCCATCGCACCACCTGAAAAGCGTTTACGATTGTTAAAACCCAACCATTTTGCCATGGAACCTTTAGCTCCATCCGCAGCAATTAAATAACGACCAATAAATGATTGATTATTGGTATTAACTTGCCAGTTGTTGTTCTTAAATTCTATGCCTATAACTTTAGTTTTATCTCTAATTTCTGCTCCCTGTTTTTTCGCTTGCTGAACGATAAAATAATCAAAAACTTCTCGACGTACCATCCAAATTGGTTCTTGATTTTTAAGGTTAACTTCTACTAAATCGCCTTTTTTCCAAGTATAACGAATGGAATTTATTTTCAGAGAAATAGCTGGTGTAAAATCAAAATCAAACCACTGTTGAACAATGGGAGAAACTCCACCTCCACAGGGTTTATATCGAGGTAAAGATTCTTTTTCTAAGACTAATACAGAACGTCCGTTTTTTGCTAGATGATATGCGGCACTTGCTCCTGCTGGTCCGGAGCCAACTATGATACAATCAAACATACACTGTTTTCCGTTGTTATGAGGTACAAAATTTTAGGTTTGAGGGAACAGGGAACAGCGGTGCGACCCCGCGTCGGCGTCAGACGCAAGCGGTCAGACCCCGCGACGACGCCAGCTCGCTTGCGGAATGCTGACCAAGAGAGGGAATGCGCACCAAGAGAGGGAACAGGGAACAGAAAAGAATAAAAACAACTATACCTCATAGCTTCGGAAACTGCTGTATAATTTAGTAGTTCTAGTGTTTTTAGTCATTTTATTTTGCTTCAATCCTAATATTTATTAAATAACAGGCGTGGTTCAACAATTAATAATTAATTATTAATTATTAATTATTAATTATTACCTCTCCTTGAAAAGAAGAGGATTGACTAATAATGAAAATTTTTCTTCTCTTGGTCGATTGGATATGGCGAGGAGACCCGTTCTTGCAGACCCGCTCCGAAGATCGCCATCCCACCCTACGGTAAGCTGCGCTAACGACCGCTTATTATCCCCTTAAAAGGGGAGGCGCATACCCACAATTTTTCGGTAAAAAGAGGTATGATATCTTGTCCGGATAAGAGCACAAACAAAAAACTTTCTCCCTCTACTACTCTTTCTTATTCTTTCTTTCCTTCTGACTGGGTCATCCCCCTCCTGGGAGGGGGAGGGGCGAGGGGTGGGTTGACTCCTAAATAATTAAGATTAATATTATACACTAATTCACCAATGCCAAATAACAATACTCTTGAAAAAAATATGCAAATTCAGACACGCAAGAAAGTATATACTCCAGAAGAATATCTATTATTAGAAGAAAATGCTGAAGATAAACATGAATATCTAGATGGAGAAATAATATCAATGACAGGTGGAACTACTAATCATAACGAAATTGCCAGTAATTTTTGTGCTTACTTAAAGTTTGCTTTAAAAGGCAAAAATTATCGTGTATTTATCGGTGATGTTCGTTTATGGATACCCGATTATAATTTATATACTTACCCCGATATTATGATAATTGAAGATCAACCAATCTATCATCAAAGTCGTACAGATACAGTTACTAACCCTTTAATAGTTGTTGAAGTATTATCAAAATCAACAGCAAATTATGACCGAGGGGATAAGTTTAAATTTTATCGGTCAATTCCTGAGTTTAAAGAGTATATTTTGATTGACCAATATCAGTTTTATATCGAACAGTATGTTAAAACTTCTGAGGATAAATGGGAAGTTACATATTATGAATCTGAAGGGTCAAGTTTAAAGTTAACTGCTCTAGATTTTGAAATAACATTTAGCGACCTTTATGAAAGAGTTGATTTTAATAATCAAGGTGAAGAAAGATAATTTTTATTGTGATGAAGATATGAAGTATATGTATTTGGGAATTTAGAGAATGCTTCTGATATTAATAATCTCAGTTTTCCCGTTTTAAATAATTATTTATGGGCGATATTGGTAGAGGGGGAAAGGTTGATATTTTATGTGGCCATGTTAGAGAAATTAGAAGTCTAAAATCGATACGGAACGGAGTAATTAATAGTTATGAAGGTTAATTATTTAGGGATAACTAATAGAATAAACCCCTGCAATTTATGAAGGGGTATTGTTGTATTTTATTGGTTGTTTTTAGGAGATTTTTCCTAGCTTTTTATCTTTATTAATTGGTTTAATTTTAATCTAGATATTCTCATTGTTTCCTAAAAAATGGGGTGACCCCTAACTTTTGTTTACTTACAATAATAAGTAGTACTAATCACCCCCATAAAGCAATAGCAAATCAGAATCTTTACTGAATCTTTATATAGTTAATTTTTGTAAATAAAGTAGAGACATTCCCAGGAGTTTGAAAATAAACTTAACCCTCAGTAATCCTGAAGACTTAAAAATAAAGTCAGGGCAATTGATAAGCTTGGGAAATTTTGAACGACAGAGTTGCGGAAAGGCGATATTGTTGACCCAACGCTTCACGATCGCTACTACAGAAGAAAAAACTCTTACGCTTTTATTGAAGATATCTAATAATTTCTATCGTAATCATTGGGGTTGGTGATTAGGTAATGCCCTTAAATATTGATGAACGGTACAATTATAGTCTTTTCATAGATATTTGAGACAAAAGCATTACGCATTCACCAACGCCTAATCATTCTTCTCATTCACATCCCTACCATCAGGCCCAATCTTCCCGTACCTCATCCATTTTGGTTCCACAGGTCTAGCTTCAATAGTAGGTTCGCGGTCGTAAAAACTGGGTTTGTCAGGAAAATCTTTAACAGGTATATCCTCAACTACCTGTTTCATAAACTGTCGCCAATTAAAAGCTGCTGTACTACTGACACCCCAGGTTGGTTTATTATCATCATTCCCTAACCATATTCCAGTTGCCACTTGGGGAATATAACCAATAAACCATAAGTCTCGTGCATCCTCAGTTGTACCCGTTTTGCCTGCTACAGGTCGGTCGTACAAATAAGCATTCGTACCACTACCATATTTAACTACATTTTCTAACATCCAGGTAACTATTGCAGCACTGCCGCGGTCTAAAACCTGCTTTGGTTGAGCATAAGCTTCATAAACAACTTGACCATTTTGATTAATTATTCTTTTAATTCCGTGAGCACCAATAAACTTACCCTCTGCCGCCAAAGTAGCATAAGCATTTGTTAACTCTAATAAATTTACTTCCCAAGTACCCAACGCCATAGAATATGTAGCCTTGACCTCAGATTTAATTCCCATATCCTCAGCTAACTTCATCACAGGTTCAAATCCCACATCCATCAATACCTGTACCGCTACCACATTCACAGAATAAGCCAAAGAATCAATCATCGATCGCCATCCACCATACTTTTTACCATAATTTTTTGGCTTATAACCATCTACTGTAAATGGTACATCTCGATAACCATCAGTGGGAGGAAAACCAGCAGCAACTGCAGCGGCGTAAACGAAACTTTTAAAAGTCGAACCTGGTTGACGTTGTGCTTGAATAGCGCGGTTAAATTCACTCTCGGCAAAATCTCTACCTCCTACCAACGCTTTAACTTCTCCAGTGGTAGCATCAATAGCGACTAATGCTGCTTGATCGAATCTTTGGCGAGCACCATCAATATCAACAGCATCTTGAATTACCTGTTCCCCTATTTCTTGCCAATTGCGATCCAATGTAGTTTCTATTGTCAAACCACCTGCTTCTATGACTTCTTGAGAAACATATTTCGGTAACTCCTTCTGAATATAGTTAGCAAAATAGGGAGCTTCAACTATCAGACGTTTTGGCGCACTGGGTTGTACTTCTATTGGTTTAGCGATCGCTATCTCAGCTCTCTGTTGAGAAATCAAACCTGCTTCTTGCATTACCCCCAACACGATATTTCGACGATTTTTAGCTGCTTCTGGACTTACTAAGGGTGAATATTCACTGGGTGCTGGTGGCAAACCTGCTAAAGTTGCCATTTCTGCTAAACTTAGTCCCGAAACTGGTTTACTAAAGTAGACCCAGGCAGCATCAGTCACTCCATAAGCACCAGAACCGAGATAGACTATATTCAGATATAATTCTAGAATTTCTTCTTTGGATAACTCCCGCTCCATTTTCCAAGCTAGCATTGCTTCTCGGAGTTTACGCCAGATAGTTTGTTCCATATCTAGGAAAACCATCCGTGCTAACTGTTGTGTGATACTACTACCTCCCTGCACAACATCTCTGGCAATTAAGTTGGAAACAAGTGCTCGAATAACTCCCTGATAATCAACTCCTGTATGTTGATAAAAGCGTCTATCTTCAATAGCAATAAAAGCTTGAACTAAGGGAGCAGGAATATCTTCTAATTTAATTTTTTCTCTGGTAGCAGGTCCTGTTTGTTGGATAATTTTACCATCGGCGGCTTTTATTGTTAAAGTGCCGTCTCTACTATAGGAAGAAATATCGGCAATATCTGGTAAACTTTGCTTTAATTTCAGCCAAGTTATTCCACCATAAATGATCATACTACCTATTCCGACACCACCTAATCCTAACCAAAATTTACGACGACCTAAAATTTCTTTGATATTTTTTATATTAACTGTTCTGGCAATTTTTTCTACAACCAACTTTGTGCTTTTTCTGTTGTTTTTTCCGCTACTACCTTGAGAGATATTATCTATTTTTTCCTGTTTGTTTGGATTGTCAACTTTTGGTGCTTGTAAGGGAGATTGAAATTTTTTACTCAACATATTTGATACAGAGCGGAAGTTATTATTTTTGCTAACTTTAGGCTTTATATATTGAGATTTTTTAATAAAATCTTGCTCTGTTTCTGATAATATTTCTCTTGTATTTTCAATTTTTTTATCTTTCACTTTATCCTCTTATACCAATTTGATAAATGTTTGCTACAAATACGCACGGTTGTTTCTAGTAGTCAGGGCGAATGGCCATTTGCTCCTACATACGGTAGTTTAAAAGTAAGTTTGCCAATTAAATCTACATGACAAATAGTTGAAAGTCGATGAGCAATAACCAAGCTAGTACGTCCTTGAAAAAGATTCTTTACAGACTCTTGAATTAATTTTTCTGACTCAGAATCTAAAGCTGAAGTTGCTTCATCTAAAATGACAATTTGGATTTTTTAGCAAAACTCGGGCGATCGCTATTCTTTGTCTTTGTCCTCCTGATAGTTTCACTCCTTGCTCGCCAATAATAGAGTTATAACCATCAGGAAAATTCATAATGTCGAAGCAGGTTCTTGTCCTACAAATAATATCATGTCCGGATAATTAGTTATAAAAAAACTTTCTCCTTCTTCTCCTGTTGTTCTTCTTTATTACCTCTTTCCTCCTGACTCCTGAGGACTGACTCCTGAGGACTCCGTAGTTATTTATTTATCACTGTTTAACCGGACATGATATAAGACTCATTTACCTTGGCTAGCGTATCGTTTAGCAGTGGCAAATGCGATAGTAGTTCGACCCGTACCACCTTTTCCCCAAAATGTATAAGTAATAGTCATTTCAGTTATCAGTTATCAGTACTTCCGGCTGAAATCAGAACCTTGAAATACTGAAGTTTATTTTTTGATCCCCTTAAAAGGGAAGCCTTGAGACCTTATTTTTTGGTCATTAATCCATCTATCAAAAGTTTAGAATCAAGGAACATTTACTGATAATATCTTTGGCAATAAGTGACTTAATAATTAAAACTAATATGTTTTGAAAATAAATTATTTAATTTCTATAGCTGAGAAAGTTATAATTTTTGATTATTCACAGAGATAGCTTACCGCTAAACTAACCTTAAGGTCTTTGAATTACCCAATAACACAAGCTCATCCCAAGGCTACTTTAGATTGTGGTTTGGGACATAGCTTGAATTTGTATTGGCCTTTTTCACAAGGTTTTATACCAATTTGAAAAAAGAATGTTACGAATAGTAAGGGCGATAAAAATATTTTACAGGAGATGTCCTTTTGAGAAAAAAGATGATTTACGGCTTAAAAAATGGTATTGAAGCAATTCATTCTGACTCCTGACTCCTGACTCCTAAAAAGTACCCTAGCTATTTGTAGCAAACATTTATTAAATTGGTATTACTGATGTTTTTCAATAGATCGTCTTTTGTTATGAGGTTATCCCCATGCCTTTTGTAAATAGAAAATCCGATTTTGATTAGGAAGAAGAATACGCATATACCCTCGGAGTGCAGGCATTTATCTATGCCTTTTCTTGGGGCTAACTACTGAAGCCGAATAATTGAACAAAGTTAGACAAATATTAATAAATATTGAAAATATCCTGATTGTCTGCTATCTTGGGTTAATTTTGATTCTAAATTATCAAAAACTTTTTGTCATGACTTACCAGTTCAAATGCAATCAATCAAGAGCTATATGCCAAGAGCTTACAAGCATCACCTAATATTGAATGAGGGTACGGTCAACCAATTTATCTACCTCCGGAAACTGAAGGATTCATCCCACCAACTTGCTTGGTGGCGCACCTAACAACGACACCATGTATTCTCAGGCAGTTGTATATCTGGGTGACGAACCCCTTATCCTATCGATTCCACTACTCCCCTCGAATCTGGAACTTCCAGACTATCGCTACCACAACGTACAATTTACTGAATAGGAACTAACAAAAATATGTCGAATATAGATCAAGCTTCTTCAGCTACTATTAGAAAGCAGAATGAATACATAGAACTTGCTCAATTTTATGATTTATTGATGCAAGCAGGTTATTACGATCATCAAGCTTTTGTTAACTCATTGGCACTTATCTTAGGAAGCAGAACAAAAATCTTAGATGTGGGTATCGGAACTGGTTTACTTACTGAACAAATGCTGCAAGTTCAGAATTACGAGATCACAGGAGTAGACTTTTCTGAAGAAATGCTTGTCAAAGCTCGGCGTAGGTTGTCAGATTACAATGTCAAGTTATTAAATTTAGACATTAGAGACTATCCAGAAAATGAGTCCTTCCAATCTATCATTTCTAGTGGTGGTACTATCTGTATTTCACACCAAGATAATCAAGAGTATCGATTATATAGTTACTGCGATGATAAGTTAGATCATCTTAGCCTACTGCGTAAACTCTACAATCTCTTAGAAGACGATGGATTACTAATTATTTCAATTCAGGGAGAACACAAGAACTATTCAAAAGCAATATCAGAAGATATTACTTACTCTCAAGAAATCAACTATTCAGGTGACTATATGACAAAGTGGTATACATTTTCCAATGAGGAAAAAATACTTTCACGTCAATCTGTAAAATTGGTCGTTTTCGATGAAATAGAAATGATTAATTCATTTACTGAAGTCGGGTTTAAGTCTCTAGGGGTTGATCAATCCAATAAGTTTTACGTTTTCCAAAGGTAAATGTTGTGGTGTTGGTGAATCAAACTATGAAATAATCACTCTGGTGTTACAAGAAACCGGGTTTGTTGGAGACAGATGCCAATACCTTAGTGGTATCTAATACAAACCCAATTTCCCAAAAAAAAATCATAGCAAAAATTTAACCGCTCAATAAATGGGGGCGGACTACCTATTCGAGAAGGATTTTACTCCATTTGAGGCTTGTCATTGAACGATTTACCCCGAATTATTCAGCGGTTACGCAAAAATCACTAATGCCAATATTGTCTCTAGTCTCTCCAGCACTCTGACTTTTATCGCTATCTCTATTCCCTGGGCGATTGAATATGACAATCGTTCAACAAACCCAATCCGCTAAAAGCTGAGATTGGGTATTGGGAAGACAAATTCCAATTTATAGCAGTTTTCATGTAAGTATTCAAGCGGACATGATATTACAACTTTTTTTTGTTGGTTGCAGGAGCATCAAGAAATTTTTCCTCAACTTGTAATTATTTAGTTGACTTTAGATTATAATTATTTATGTTGCTTCAAGTTAATCTTAAAACGTTTAGTTAATGTCTCAAGTATATACCAAAGACTTTGAAATTCAATGTCCTCCACAACAGCGCACCTGGAGGGAAATTGCCCAATAAATTGGGCAATTTCCCTTACCAGGCATTCCCATTCGCTTAATTTTAACGAAAGTTGAAGGAGATATCCTCACCTTTGAATCAAGCTTTATCGATACAGACAGAAAGCCAGTTTGGTCATCATTACTAGACATTAATATTCGTCAGCGAGTTTCTAATAAGCCGTTTGTAGCAGTTAGTATTATTCCTACAGGAGTTAGAGCAGAAATTGGTGGTTTTGCGGGAGACGCTACTCCCAGTACCAATCTGTTAGCAACCGCTTGTGACTATCTGGTAACAAATCCCAATGCAGTTACAGCATCGGATATCTATTTTGCTCAGGATAATGTTCTTTATTTAGAAGGAAATCTGATTTGTCAATTACTACTGGGTAATATAGGAGTCATTCCTGAAAAGCGCAAAAATATTGCTGCAATAATAGAAAAGCCTAAAGATGAACGATTTTTAAACAATGTTATTAATGCTCTAAATGGTTTGCGTGCCGTCGGTGGTATTAATATTGACCCGGTAGTTGTATAGCAATGAGCGCTGGCATCTTTACATATTACATAAATATTGATAATGTAACATAAAAGTAACTGTATGAGCTGTATTTTTCATAAATTAGGCGATCGCTAAAGGTTAAAGTTTTAAGGATGCGTACTGCTCCATGGCCTCTGGAGTCAGCCAAAAAGTGAGACTCCCTCGCTGCTTTAAGGAGGCATCATACTCAGACCAGTTTTTGAGTCGATACAAGGACTTGGAGTTGGATTTAGACTTACTCTTACTTATATCTGCTGAGTGTAGTTTCGTGTACCATCTTGACTTCTTTATTTTTACCCTAAACATCATCTTTTGTGCAACAAAGCCATTTATATGTGATAATTGATTTGATTTTTTATTATTGGAGATGTCTATTACTCTTAGGAATTATGGAATAGCTGAAACATAGGAATGTTAACCTCCTTCCTTTGATCACAAGGAACAAATTGGTGTTTGACATAGAATGCTGATGAACCTTAAACAAAGAAATGGTTTTCCTAGTTGGTAGTCCTGTATGGTAATGGTGAGGATATATATTTTTTTATTTCTTCCCACACTCCCCACCCTTCCCACACACACTCTCTACCATTACTACCTCCTAATGTTCCCTGTTCCCTGTTCCCTGTTCCCTGTTCCCTGCTTTACTGTAAATTTTCAATTACCTTGTCAATCAAATCACAACCTTGTTCCACTGTTTCCACTTTTGCCAATTGACCCCGCAACTCCCCCGCTCCAGGAAAACCCTTAGCATACCAAGTCATGTGTTTGCGAGCTTGACGAATACCGCGATCGCCCTTATATTCCCATAGTGCCCGTAAATGGTCTTTGGCACATTCCATTTTTTCTACTGCAGTAGGCGCTACTTTTTCCACACCATTTTTCAAGAAATAATCAATTTCTCCCACCAAAAAAGGATAACCCAAAGTACCACGAGAACACATTACCCCATCAGCACCAGTTTCCTCCAAACAACGTATTGCAGCATCGACAGAAAAAATATCCCCATTAGCAATAACTGGAATAGAAAGTATTTCCTTAACTTTACCAATCCATTCCCATCTTGCTGGCCCATTATATCCTTGGGCACGAGTCCGACCATGTAAAGTTAACATTTGAGCACCAGCATCTTCCATTCTTTTAGCAAATTCAAGGATATTAATTTCTTGATTATTCCAACCAATTCTTGTTTTTACAGTAACAGGAACAGGTACGGCTTTTACGACTTTATTAACAATTTCTCCAGCTAATTCTGGCTGTCTTAATAATGAAGAACCACCGCCATTTTTGGTGATTTTATTAACAGGACAACCCATATTAATATCAACAGTATCCGCTCCTTCTTTTACAGCCATTTCTGCTGCTTCTGCTAAGAAGTCAGGGCGACAATCAAATAATTGAATACTAATTGGTCGCTCATTATTATCAACCTCCATTATTTGAGGTAATTCTTTCACATAATGTAACCCTGTAGCATTTACCATTTCAGTGTACATCATTGACTCTGGAGCATGACGACGTACTAGACGGCGGAATACTAAGTCTGTTACTCCTGATAATGGTGATTGAAGCACGCGACTTTTAACTTCAAAGTTGCCAATTTTGAGTGGAGTAGCTAATTTTTGTTTTAATTCAGGAGATAGAATAGTCATTTCAGTTATCAGTTATCAGTTATCAGTACCTCTGCAATTAAGGAGGCTTGAAATCTGGAATATTCTCTTCTCTTGGTCGATTAGATATGGCGAGGAGACCTCGCCATCTCTCGACCGCTTTTTTATCCCCTTAAAAGGGCGAGACTTGAGACCAAAGTTTTTTGGTCATAGTTAATTACAGATAATTTTTAAGATAATTAATTATATTATATTGATTCTGGAAATTGTGGTAAATTAATTTTATCTATAACTTGTCTGTGCCTACCCTCATAGCAGCTATAGAACAAGCAAATATCAACCATGTCGTGATTTGTATGTTATGTATTCTCTGGTTGTAAATTTATAAATTGTTATTACATTTTGGAGCAGTATAATGGAAATTTTTCAGAAAGTAATATCTGTATTAGCTTTTTTATCCATAGGATTTTCTCTTGCAGAAGTCTACTTAACAATGAATCCAATCTGGAAAAGAAAACATGAGCGTGTAGTTGCAGAAAGTCAATCTGTTACTGGCAATCTACTTTCTTTTACTATTGGAACTATTTTTGCAATTAACTCTCTTTTCACTAAAGAATATGTAAGTTTTATAGACAACATATTATTTAATGGTTTGGCATTTTTCTATATTCTTGTAGGGATGTCATTATGGGTACCAGGAGAAAGAAAAAAAGGCTTCTGGACTTTAATAAAAGAAGCTCTCAATTTTGAAACGAAAGCGGCTGGAGATTAAGCTAAGTCATTTTTAAAACCTTCGGGAGCTAAAAAAATCATCAATATTTTAAGTCAGGTAGCTATGATTGATGAAGTAATTGACCCCAGAGAGAAACAATTTATTCAATCATTTACCGACCATTGGAATATTAATTTTTCCTGGGATAATTTAACGGCAAATAGAATAGCAGATGCTTCTGTAAATTTGATAAATTTACGTCAGGATGTAAATGATTATTTGGCAACTTCTCCACCACAGAAACAAGTATCAGAATTAAAAGATATTATCAATGCTCTGGTGAATATTGATGAAGAAGTTTCTGAAAAAGAAAGGCTCATTATGGGAGAATTAGACGGCTTACTTTCTGAATATATGAGTCAAGAGTCAAATGCTGCTAGATATCATGTAATAGTAGCGCCACAAAACGAACGGCAGATTCAAGTAGTGAGTACTTCACTACCAGAATTAACAAGATATGAAGTAGGAGAAGGATTTGCTTATAATAGCGGCCCTTTTTATTCTAAAGAATATGCAGATATAATATCTGATGGTTATCGCAGTCTTAATCTTTTCAGCATCGTGACTTTAACTCTTCCTACAGAAATAAATTCTATAAATTCTGAGGATGAGTCACTAAATTAATCAATTGTTATGAAGAAGGAAGAAGGAAGAGGGAAGAAGGAAGAGGGATTTTTTTGCAGTTCTGTAATTATGAAGAGATACCAATCATGCTTCCATACGTTATGAGTTTTGGTATTATTGTGAACCGTATTAGACTATAATACTTTTTTGAAAAAATAATGTTACGAATAATAAGTGTGATTAAAAGGCTTTAAAGGAGATTTCTAATAGACATCTCCAAAAATCAAATAAAAAATCAATTATCGTACATAAATTATCAATTATTTCCCCCTACTGCCTACTCTGTACCGACGTTGCATAAGGGCTTCCCTACTCCCTCTTTTTTGAAGATATCTAATTAGGGATTGCTGATTAAATCTAAAAGCATTGACATATAAAGACAAGTGCCTTTTTGAGGTCGAATTGCAGTGCAAATTTTTCAGCTCTTTACACTCGAAAAGGAGTGTATATTAGGCGCATAGTTGGGCAGAAAAATCATTCTTACAATTCTTACTCCTAGCTCCTCGCTCCCGACCCTTTTCTCCTGTCTCCTGTCTCCTACCCCTACTAAAAGACTAGTGAAGCGCAAACCCTAATTATAGTGAAATGTTTGACTAAAGAGTAAAAACTGTATGATTGAAAACAAAAAAAATAATGAAACAGTTGGTATTGCAACAATTGGTTATTATATTCCTTCAGGAGTTATGACTAGCGAAGTGATCGTTAAACTAGCAGACATCCCCCTGTGGGTTTTGACAGAAAAAATAGGCATGGAAAAAAAATCAATTGCTGCGGAAGACGAACATCCTAGCGATATGGGAATTAAAGCAGCAATATCGGCTATAAATAAAGCCCAAATTCAACCAGAAGAAATAGATTTAATTGCTTATTGTGGTGTGGGAGATTACGATTACAGATTTTGGTCTCCCGCAGCTAAAATACAAGGTATTATTGGTGCTGAAAATGCTCATGCTTTTGAAGTTAGAAATTTTTGCAACAGTGGCAATTTAGGCATTCATATTTGCCGGAATATGTTGTTGGCAGATTCGAGCTTAAATTATGCTTTAGTTGTTTGTAGCGATAAATTATCCCAGTTGGTTAATTACTCGGATAAAAATACAAACTCCCTACTTTTTTACGCCGACGGCGCCGCGGCGGCGCTGCTAAAAAAAGGAGAGTATAGTAACAAAATTCTCTCCTATCATGGCATGACTGATGGGAAATTAGCTGATTTTGTGCGAGTACCTTTGGGCGGTACTAAATTACCTGTAAAAGATGAAAATATAGACTTAAAACTTAATTATGTCAAAGTAGAAGACCGTGAAAAATTAGACGAAATTTTATCGGAAATTTATTTAAAAAATTATAAAAAAGTTATAATAGCTGCATTACAAAAAAGTGGATATTCCATAGAAAAAATAGATTTTTTATTTACTAATCAAATTAAAAAAAAGTTTATTATCATCAATTTTTAATTCTCTGAAATTAAGCGAAAAAAATACATTTATCTCTTTAAAAGAAAGCGGTCATTTAGGAGCAACAGATACTTTATTTGGTTTGGCTAAAACTATAGAATCAGAGAAAATAAAGCCTGGTAATTTAGTAGTTTTAGCCAGTAGCGCTGCTGGGTTTTCTTGGGGAGCAACTGTGATTAAATATTAAGTAAGCATTCAGCTATCAGCTATTGCTTTTAGTTTATCGAATAATTAATAATTATTAATTAAATAATTCAGCTTACTCTGCCGACTCTTTCAAGGGGAAAAAAGTGGTCGAGGGATGGATGGGTTTCCTAACCATATCAATTATTGCACCCTTATTCATTAATTCTTTCCCCTACTCTCTCTTTTGGTGAAGATGTCTAATAGACATCTCCAATAATAAAAAATAAAATCAATTATTCTACATAAATTATCAATTCTTTCCCCCTACTCCCTACTCCCTACTCCCTCTTTTCTGGAGATGTCTAATAGCTATAACTAGGGCTTGCTGATTAAATATCAAAGCATTGACTGATATTGGTTGAGCACATTTTTGGTCTAAAAAAGTACCAGCTTTTCAGCGGAAGAAGCTCATGCATTCTAGTATTTTGGGATGATTATGGCAGAAAAATCAAGGGATAATTTTTCCGACTACCTCCTCTATAATTCCCCGTTCCTCCTGTCTCCTGTCTCCTGTCTCCTGTCTCCTACCCCTACTAAAAGACTAGTGAAGCGCAAACCCTAACTATCAAAAAGGCGATCGCTAGACGGCAAACACAACACATAACTTACGGTTTGCCACAATGGCGGCGATCGTCCAAGGAGCGTAAATTAGAAAGAGTAAAGGAGGAAAATTATAAAAGTTCCTCAAAGTCCAATATTCCTTGATGTTCGGTAAACACGCCTTCATGGAATCGTCTAAATAATCGCAGTATAGATATAAGTAACTTAATCTTAAAGACTGTATAAAAAATGGACAGGCCCTGGACTAAATCCAGAAGGCTTAAATATTAGTCCTTAAGTCAATCTTAAAAACTAGGGTTGACAAAAAGTAAAAATTTTTGTAGTAATTTGGAGCAAAAAAAATCTTATGGCAAAAGTAGTCGGAATTGACTTAGGTACAACAAACTCCTGTGTTGCAGTTATGGAAGGTGGTAAACCCACAGTAATTGCTAATGCAGAAGGTTTCCGTACAACCCCTTCTGTAGTTGCCTATGGTAAAAAAGAAGAGCAACTGGTAGGGCAAATCGCCAAACGTCAAGCGGTGATGAATACCCAAAACACCTTTTACTCAGTAAAGCGGTTCATCGGGCGTAGATTTGATGAAGTAACCAATGAAACTACAGAAGTTTCCTATAAAGTACTAAATGTTAATGGTAACGTTAAATTAGATTGCCCAGCATTAGAAAAACAATTTGCCCCCGAAGAAATTTCAGCCCAGGTTCTTCGTAAACTGGTAGAGGATGCTAGTAAATATCTGAATGAAACAGTAACACAGGCAGTAATTACCGTACCAGCTTATTTCAACGACTCCCAAAGACAGGCAACCAAAGATGCAGGTAGAATCGCTGGTGTAGAAGTATTGCGGATCATCAACGAACCGACAGCAGCTTCTTTAGCTTATGGGTTAGATAAGAAAAGTAACGAAACTATCTTAGTATTTGACCTTGGTGGTGGTACATTTGACGTTTCCATTCTAGAAGTAGGTGATGGTGTATTTGAAGTATTAGCTACTTCCGGCGATACACACCTTGGTGGTGACGACTTTGATAAGAAAATTGTTGATTTCCTCGCTAAGGAATTTGAAAAAGCAGAAGGAATAGACCTGCGGAAAGATAAGCAAGCACTGCAACGTTTAACAGAAGCAGCAGAAAAAGCTAAGATTGAACTTTCTAGCGTTACTCAGACAGAGATTAACCTGCCATTTATTACCGCTACCCAAGATGGACCTAAGCACTTAGATACCACCTTAACTAGAGGTAAATTTGAAGAACTCTGTGCTGACCTGATCGACCGCTGTCGCATTCCTGTAGAAAACGCAATTAGAGATGCTAAGTTAGATAAAAGTTCTATTGATGAAGTGGTATTAGTTGGTGGTTCTACTCGGATTCCCGCAGTCCATGATATTGTTAAGAAAGTCCTCGGCAAAGATCCAAACCAAAGTGTTAACCCTGATGAAGTGGTAGCTGTTGGTGCTGCAATTCAAGCAGGTGTATTAGCGGGTGAAGTTAAAGACATTCTCTTGTTAGATGTTACTCCTCTATCTCTAGGTGTAGAAACCTTGGGTGGCGTAATGACCAAAATTATTCCTCGTAACACTACTATCCCTACGAAAAAGTCAGAAGTGTTCTCAACTGCTGTAGATGGTCAAACAAATGTAGAAATCCATGTACTACAGGGCGAACGGGAAATGTCTAACGACAACAAGAGTTTAGGAACTTTCCGTCTAGATGGTATCCCCGCAGCACCTCGTGGCGTACCTCAAATCGAAGTTACCTTTGATATTGACGCTAACGGCATTCTGAATGTAGCTGCGAAGGATAAAGGTACTGGTAAGGAACAGTCTATTAGTATTACAGGTGCTTCCACTCTACCAGATACTGAAGTTGAGCGGATGGTGAAAGAAGCAGAAGCTAATGCTGCTGCTGACCAAGAACGTCGTGAAAAAATTGACCGTAAAAACCAAGCAGACTCTTTAGCATATCAAGCTGAGAAGCAAATTCAGGAGTTGGGAGATAAAGTTCCTGAAGCTGATAAGACTAAGATTGAAGGGTTGGTTAAAGATTTGCGTGATGCTATTTCTCAAGAAGATGACGAACGTATTCAGTCTCTAACTACTGAGTTGCAACAAGCTCTGTATACTGTGAGCAGCAATATTTATCAACAAGGTTCTCCTGATGGAGCAACTCCTCCTAATGGTGATGGTGCTGCTGAGTCTTCCTCAAGTTCTGCTGGTGGAGATGATGTAATTGATGCTGACTTTACTGAAACTAAAAAGTAAGTAGTCTCAGCGTTGCTGAAGGAGTCAGGAGTCAGGAGTCAGGAGTCAGGAGGGAAGAAAGAAGAAGTAAATGAGGAGTATGCTCCCCCTCTGAATCCGGACATGATATCGTACCTCAAATCAGCAACGCTGTAGTCTTTAAGCATAAAGTGTAAGTTCAGTAGGGTGTGGGTGATGTGACACCCTACTGAACTTACACATTTATTGAATTTTACTCACATAACTTCCAATGGCAAAACCATCTCCCACTACCTCTGGCGATCGCCCTCAAGCAGCTAAGGTTAGACAACTGCGTAAAATTAGCGATTTACTTGATAATGCTGTTCGCGTTCCTGGTACTTCTTATGGCGTTGGTATTGACCCACTTCTAGGATTGATTCCTGGGGGTGGTGATTTTTTAGGAGGACTTATTTCTGTTTATATTGTATTTTCAGCAGCAATGATGGGTTTGCCACGGGAAACTCTGATGCGAATGGCGTCTAATATTGTATTTGATTCTTTGGCAGGAATTGTGCCTGTTTTTGGAGATTTGTTTGATGTTGCTTGGAAGGCAAATTCTAAAAATATGGATATTTTGGAGGCTCATTTAGAGTCTCCTAAAGTTAGTAAAAGTGCTGATCGCGGGTTTGTTTTTTTGCTGTTGGGCGGTTTAATTTTATTTGTTATTGTTATTGCTACTTTGGGGTTTTTAGTTATTAGTTTATTTGTGCATATTTTACAGTTTATTGTGTCAGGTTAGGTTGAGAAAAATGGTTCTAAAAATTGCACTTTTTAACCATAAAGGTGGAGTTAGTAAAACAACTCAAATAACCACCCCAATATTGAGGTGGTTATTAACTATTGTAAAAACGAGATTAGCAAGTGTTATTTATATTAGCGTTTAACTTAACCTTGCCCTAACTATAATTTAATTATTACAGACTTATACATCATAAATCAAGAGGACTATTGCTATAACCCAAAAAAATTATATTTCCAATCACAAACTTTTTCTTCCCTTCTTCCTTCTTCCCTCTTCCTTCTTCCTTCTGCTATATCAATTAGTCTGAAAAATATTTTGTACCATTTTCTTATCTGTACTCGCCGCAGCATTATCCAGTTCCGCAACTTCACCAGAATCTAATTCCCAACCTAATGCACCAATATTTTGTTCTGCCTGTGCTAGATTTTTTGCCCCCGGAATAGGAATTGTACCTTTACAAATACACCAGTTAATTGCTACTTGCGACATAGTTTTATTTCTTGACTTTGCCACTGCTTCCAAACATGATAATAGAGGGCGAACTCCTGGTAATATTTGCTTAAACAAAAAACCTCGAACACCTTGAGGAACAGAACCGTTTTCTGAATATTTTCCTGTTAATATTCCTAATGCTAAAGGACTATATGCAATTAATTTAATTCCCAATTCATCACAGATTTCTTTAACTCCTAATTCCGTCACAGGATAGGTTGATAATAGAGAATATTGAACCTGTAGAGTATTTATCGGAATATGGCGATCGCGAAATCTTTCATACACTTTCATTAACCGTTTGGGCCCATAGTTCGATAGTCCCACACCTTTTACCTTACCTTGTTCGTATAAGTCAGCCAAACCATCTAAAAGTCCCCATTCTTGCCAGGGTAAATAATTTGCTGTAGACCAGTGCATCTGCACCAAATCGACATTTTTTCCGAGGCGTTGGGCCGATGCTTCGCCAGCAGAAATCATTGCTTGACGACCCCAGCGCCAGGGATAAGCAGCAAGTTTTGTGGCAATGCAAATATTCTCTTGATTTGCCCCCGTATATGCTTGGGAAAACTGCCCCAATAGCATTTCACTGCGTCCGTTTAATTTGCCTGTACCGTAGGAGTCTCCTGTATCAAATAAAGTCACACCATTAGCAACACAAAGATTGAAGACATTTTGCAACTCATTATCCATACTTTCATCATATCCCCACAGGAGGCGGTTGCCCCATGCCCATGTACCACAGCCCATTTTTGGTAGGATAAGTTTTTCTTTAGTTTGCATCCTGACTCTTTCTCAATATTAGACATCTATATATTTTCTCACTATAGCGCTACGCGCCAGGGAATAGGGAACAGGGAACAGGGAATAGCAAACTGTAATATCATGTCCGGTTGAACAGTTATAAATAAACGACTAAGGAGTCAGGAGACAGGAGACAGGAGACAGGAGGGTAGAAAGAACACAGAAGAAGGAGAAAGTTTTTTTATCACTAATTATCCGGACATGATTTGAAGAAGGAGACAGGAGACAGGAGACAGGAGACAGGAGGAAAATTACATGGGGATAGTCAACGAAGGGCCGCTCCGCGTCTACGCTCCCCCAAGTAATGCGTGAACACGACCGTTGACGGTGGGGTATTAAACCCACAAAGAAAATGATAAAACACAAATACGCTAACTGTCGTTAGGTTTCGTTAAGTTGGGCAGGTTTTGGGTGACGATTCTCACCCATCTCTCCATCCCCCCATCTAATATCATGTCCGGTTAAACAGTGATAAATAAATAACTGCGGAGTCCTCAGGAGTCAGGAGGACCGAGTCAGGAGAAAAGAGGGAAGGAAGAAGAACAACAGGAGAAGAAGGAGAAAGTTTTTTTATAAGTATTGTGAGTCCTCAGGAGTCAGGAGGACCGAGTCAGGAGGGAAGAAAGGGGAAAAAGAGGAAATATTGGAGAAAAGTCAAGATAATTTCAGTATTTATTTGGTACTGTCGGTATTGTCAGTCCTTAATTTTATTTATAACTGATTTCCGGACATGATATAATGCACCATTTAAGGTGTGTCAGTCCACTATGAGACTACTAAACGAAAACCAATATGAGTGGTTCCCGTATCAGGAGCTTGAGACTCTCTGGCAGCAGGTCTATAGCGACTACAATAATTTTTAGCACACAGGTAAGATCCACCTTTAATCACGTGCAATGCTCCCTCCTGGGGTTTGATGGGATCGAAACTGGCGGTTTTGTCAGGTCCGACGGGGTTTAAACTATGGTCTTTGCCAGAATGTCCGACTTGATACCAATCTGAGGTGAGTTCCCAAACGTTTCCGGTCATTTCATAAAGTCCGTAACCGTTGGGGGGAAAAGATTCTACAGGTGCAGTTCCTAAATAGTTATCTTCTTTGGTATTGAAAAAGGGAAACATCCCTTGCCAAGTATTGGCTTTCTTGGCAGAATATTGATTTCCCCAAGTGAATTCTTGCTCTTGAAGACCACCCCGCCCTGCATATTCCCATTGAGCTTCTGTGGGGAGAGATTTACCCGCCCAATTGGCATAAGCAACTGCATCCTCATAAGCGATGTGAACCACAGGATAATTATCTTTCCCTCTGATATTGCTATCTGGACCGTAGGGATGTTGCCAATTAGCACCCACTGTCCAATGCCACCAACTTAAGTAAGCAACTTGTTGGATACCTTCAGAGGGGGGTTGAAATACGAGGGAACCAGGTTGTCGTTGGTCGTCGGTTAGATTGGGGAATTGTTCTTTTGAGAGGGGGCGTTCGGCAATGGTTTTATAGCCTGTAGCTTTGATAAATTTGCGGAATTCAGCGTTGGTGATTTCGTGGCGATCGATGCAAAAACTATCTACGGTGACGTCACTTGCAGAAATTTCTGATGGGTAATGACTATCCGATCCCATTGTAAAAGTTCCTCCAGGAATAAATACCATTCCCTCTGGACAACTATTATTTGTAGAGGATGCTTGTGCTGGTGTGGAGAAAGGGAAAATAAGGGATATTGTTAGGAAAAAGATAATAAGTGATTTATGCCAAAAAGTTTTCATAAAATGATTGAGACTTCGATAATACAACGTATTAATTTAATTGGGTATCAGGTGATATCAAATCCGGATAAGGCGTTGCTGAATTAAGGGATGAATATTAGGTGGGATAGGCATCCTGCCTGTCCGAAAATATCAGGAACGGGCAAGATGCCCATTCCACAAAAACGCCATCAAATCTGGATAATTACTATACCCAACTCATTGCGACTTTTTAAGCAGATTATATTATGAGCAATGTTGGAAAAATTCATCGTCGAATTTAAATTAAGAGAAATAGGAGGATCTATTTTCAACAATAGTCTTCAAAAGATCCTCCTAAATTCTACTTATGTGTACACCTTAGTGTAATCAGCTAATAGACTTAGTTTAGTCCTCAAGATTCATATTCTCAAGATCGTCTAACAGCTCTTGCAATTGCCCATCAATGGTAAAGGAAGCCGGAACCTGACGGGGAGGATAGTCCCGAAACGTGTCCAGGAATTTGCCAACGTAATATTGGCTTGGTGGAATGACGAACGCATGATTCGTCTTCCAAATGTCATAGTACGATGATTCTCCTGGCGCACGCTCAAAAGGATCGCGACGCAGGTTAAGGACAATAGGAATCCTCAATTTAATAAAAGGCTCAGACCAGACCTTAGCACCTTTTTCCCGTTGCTCACTAAAGATCAGTTTCCAATCATCATAGCGCAAAGCTGAGGGATAAGCATCATCCGTGAGATAGAACATCTCGTGACGGGGTGCTTCTACTGGCAACTCAGCAATTGCTGGGTTTTTACGTCGTAATTTTTCTAATTTAGAGGGGTTGATCCTGTCAAGGTAATCTAGGCGAGCTAAGAAGTTATACCCATCTAGGTGCAGCGGATGGAAATCCCGATCGTTGGCTTCATAAACCACGGGGAGTTCAGCGCCATCGCAGGTACCGTCTGTTGGAGCCTCTTCTTCAAGACAAGGGTTGAGCAATTGAGTCTTAACATCTTGAAGTTCTTCAATTCCAGTTGCCGAAGCTAGAGTTGGTAACCAATCCGTCATCGAAATGATATCGTTGGACACGACACCACCTTTCCAACGGGCAGGCCAGCGCACCAAGAAGGGAACCCGGAAACCACCTTCCCAGTTGGTGTTCTTTTCCCCATGGAATGGAATAGTCCCACCATCAGGCCACTTATAGAATTGTGCTCCATTATCTGCGGTGTAGATAACGATCGTGTTGTCTGCAACACCCAACTCATCAAGTTCGTCGAGCAGCTCGCCCACCATAGCATCGTTTTCTACCATACCATCAGCAAAGAGTCCTTGACCGGTGACGCCTTCCGACTCAGGCTTCAAATGGGTATATACGTGCATCCGGCTGGGGTTCAACCAGACGAAGAAGGGCTTGTTATTATCGACTGCCTTTTCCATAAAGGCTACGGCTGCACCTTGAAACTCCTCATCCACCGTAGGCATCCGAGCACTACTCAGTGCTCCTGTGTTGCAAATCACTTGGTGACCTACGGGGCCTTTTGTTAGAATTTTACTTTTAGGAGCATCTTCATCTACAACATAAGAAACTTGTTTCTTATAACGTGGAAGTGATTCATCATAAATACAGGGATGCTCTGGAACTAGAGAATCATGAAGTTCCTTAGCTTCTGCCACTGTCTGAGGCGATCCTTCCACCCTCGTATCATAAGAATGCAGAACGCCCTTGGGACCATACTTTTTAACGTAGTCACCGTCTGGTCCGCCTGGATAATCAGCGTTTTCTGGCTCTTCCTCAGAGTTGAGGTGATAGAGATTGCCATAAAACTCTTCAAAGCCATGATTGGTGGGAAGAAACTCATCGCGATCGCCGAGGTGGTTTTTGCCAAATTGGCCTGTAGCATAGCCCTGTTCTTTCAAAATTTCAGCCAGGGTAATATCTTCCGTGCTGAGTCCCAAACCAGACCCTGGGAGACCTACTTTGGTCAAACCAGTACGTCCAGGGCTTTGACCCGTGATGAATGCTGCCCGTCCAGCAGTACAGCTATTTTCTGCATAAGCATCGGTAAAGCGAATGCCCCCTTCAGCAATGCTATCGATATTTGGGGTACGGTAGCCCATCATGCCATCATTGTAGGCACTGAGGTTAAACCAACCCACATCGTCAGTCATAATGACCAGAATGTTAGGTGGGCTGGTGGTCTCTTGGGGCAACGTCTCTTCAGAGGCATTTACAGCCCCCTCCATTGTGTCACCTGAAATGCTAGGTAGGCTAGTCTTCTGGGGCAACGTCTGTTGAAAGGAGTCTAAAGCCTTCATCATTAAGTCACTTGAAAGCCCCATTTTTTCCTTGGGCAGCTCAAAATTAAAGTTTTGATTAGCAAAAGCAGGATCGGTCGGGAACCAGGGCAGCATCCCCGAAAGGAATAGTAGAAGGGAGGTCGCGATCGCGATTCCCATTTTTATAACTCGTTTCACGAAACAAAAAATTCCTTAATTATTAGATGGTATTTTCTTTTTGTTGCATTTAATCAGGACTTACGCAAAGTCTTGAGAATACGCTATTCGCAGAGGGCGAATGGCATTCGCCCCTACTAGATATGGTAATTCTGCGTAAGTTCAAGAGAATTGTAGGTTGGGTTGAGCGATAGTGAAACCCAACATTGTCATATCAAGTAACATTAATTAACCCCAGTCTAGGGACGTTGCATAAGGGTGTCCCTACTAGGTTGAGGAAAGATATTACAGTTATTTAATGAGACATGATATCAGGACTTTGTTGGGTTTATCCTACGGATAAGCTCCGCTAACGTCCCTCAACCCAACCTACATTATTGTTGATTTTTAGGCTTAACTGAACTGTATCGATCCAGATCTAACTATTAGCTTGAGTTTGGATAGTTCACCACAAAGCGCGATCGCCTTTTCGGGTAAACCATAAACTCACTTGTTAGCTAGTTGCAAGGCAAAAACCAAAATCAAAAATCTGAAATTGGAATTGATTACTCAATGGGAGTCACTTCAATTGAATCGATGATGTCTTGAACAATCTCATCAGGATTGCTGGTGACAAGACCCTGACTGGGCGGATACTTTTCAAATGTCTGCAGGTACTTCTGCACCAGTCCGATAGCTGGTGTGATTAAGTACTGTCGGCGGAACCACCAGTCGTTATAGCTGTTTGAATCAGTATCAGCCCGCTCGTAAGGATCTCGGCGCAAGTTAAATATCTTGGGAATCCGCAGTTTCACAAACGGCTCGCGCCAGAGGTCGAAATAGTGGGATCGCTGTTCCATAAAAACCAATTTCCAGTCGTCAAGGCGAACACCTGGCATTTTTCCTTCATCATTGAAGTAGATGAAGCCTGGACGCGCCCCCTTGGAACCTGGTTCACCTGCAGTTTCTAGATAAGGCAGTTGGTTATAACCATCTAGATAAGTACCGCAGAGATTGCTGGTGCTCTCTTCAAGGCAATCCTGCATTAGGGTTGTTTTGTAATCCGCGTACTTCTCTTCACCTAACGCTTCACCTACCGCTGCCATCAGCGTCGGCACCCAATCCAAGTGAGAGAAAATCTCGTGGGAAACTACTCCTGCAGGGATATGACCAGGCCAGCTTACCAAAGCAGGAACACGATAGCCACCTTCCCAGTTAGTGTTCTTTTCAGCTCGGAAAGGACTTATACCACCATCAGGCCACATATTATAATGGGGACCATTATCGGTGGTATATACAACAATCGTATTCTCTTTAATACCGAGCTCATCGAGCCGGTTGAGTAACTCGCCTACATGACCATCATGCTCTACCATGCCATCACCGTAGAAATTTTGGCCACTGATTCCCTTAACCTCATCTTTCAGGTGAGTATTGTGGTGCATCCGGGTGGAGTTAAACCAGGTTAAGAAAGGTTGGTTGTTGTTGACGGCAGTGGTGATGAATTCCTTGGTGCGCTCAAGGAATTTATCATCAATCGTTTTCATCCGCTCAATAGTTAGCGCTCCAGTGTCTTCGCAGTACTGATTGCCCAATTCACCAAAGCGTCTGAGAGCTATTTTCCTGGAATTTTCCAGATCGGGAAGTGGATTTCCATCTGTGTCCACTTCAGGAAGTGAATTTCCTTTTTCGTCGAAAATCGCATCATCTTTATAATAAACATCTGGTGATGCTTTGCAATCTAGCACGCCGCGCGGTCCAACGTTTTCTGCAAATAGACCATCGGGTCCCCCTGGATAGTCGACGTTTTCCGGTTCCTCTTCTGCATTCAAGTGGTAGAGATTACCAAAGAATTTATCAAAGCCATGGACTGTGGGTAGAAACTTGTTTACATCGCCCAAGTGGTTTTTACCAAACTGACCAGTCGTGTAGCCTAGAGGCTTCAGCATTTCGGCCAGGGTGGGATCTTCGTGTTGGAGGCCGAAGGGTGCGCCGGGGAAACCCACTCTCAGCAGACCAGTACGCAGGGCGCTTTGCCCGGTGATAAACGCCGCCCGACCAGCGGTGCAGCTTTGTTCGGCGTAGTAGTCCGTGAACAGCACACCATCCTTGGCAATGCTGTCAATATTAGGGGTGTCGTAACCAACAATGCCTTTTTCGTAGGCGCTGAGATTTGTCCAACCAATATCATCTCCCATAATCACCAAAATGTTAGGAAGTTGAGTTGTTTGGGCAAATGCAGCAGATGCAGGTAGCCAAGGCAAAATCCCTACAAACCAAAGCGTTAAGGACATCGTCGTAGCAATCGCCTTTTTCATGACTCGTTGCATGAAAATAAACTCCTTAATTTTCAAATAAATTCGTTCAAAAACAAATTTTCATAAGCAAAAATCAAATTTGTGACTTTGTTGTTCCACTTTAGTGGTTGGAGGAACAGGTTTAAATTTGACTCGCGCTAATCATGTTTTTCATTTTGATAGATGGTGGAATCCCGCAGTAGAAAATCAGGCTACAGATAGGGTATTTAGAATTGGTCAAACTCGGAATGTTCAGGTACATAAATTTGTCTGTACTGGAACTTTAGAAGAGAAAATACACGATCTAATTGAAAGTAAAAAAGAATTAGCAGAGCAAGCTGTAGGTGCAGGTGAACAATGGTTAACTGAACTAGATACAGACCAGTTGAGAAACTTATTAATACTTGATAGAAATAAAGTAATTGAAGATGAGTAGGGGAAATGTGAGGAGTGTGGGGAGTGTGGGGAGTGGAGAAGAAATAAAAATATGAATAATTGACCATTTTTTGAATTCAAAATTCAAAAT